>JACKCN010000001.1:0-40000 GCA_020634015.1 Candidatus Delongbacteria bacterium
GCTACCTCGTCCACTACCGCGTCCACTACCGCTGTCTGACACCTCGACAGTCGCCAAGGCGGTTGGAGGGACCGTCGGGCCAACGGGCATGACGACGGTCCCGACGATGGGGGCACCGTCCCGGGGACCTGGCGGGGCGTCAGACAGGGTGTGCTGGGGGAATGCTCAGGAGTCCGGGCCGGCGTCCGCCTGCTGGCGTGCCGTGCGCCAGTCCTGGTCCCGGGAGAGGGGGAAACAGCGGCGGAAATCGTCCTGGAAATGGGCCATGCGCGACGCATCGATGGGGTCGATGGTGGCGTTCTTGAGCGAGAAGGGGTCGATGCTGCGCCCGTGCTCGATCATTTCGTAGTGCAGGTGCGGTCCGGTGGCCAGCCCGGTTGCCCCCACGTAGGCGATCAGCTGATTCTGCTCGACGCGCACGCCCTTGCGGATGCCCTTGGCAAAGCCCTTGAGGTGTCCGTAGAGCGTGGTGAAACGATTGTTGTGCTTGATGCGCACCACGTTGCCGTAGCCCTTCTGCCAGCCAGCGTACTCCACCGTGCCGCTGGCACTGCTGACCACGGGGGTGCCCGATGCGGCCGCGTAATCCACGCCCTTGTGCAGACGCACCTTGCGCGCGATCGGGTGTCGGCGGGTGCCGAAACCACTGCTGATGCGGCGGTAGTTCAGCGGCGAACGCAGGAACTGCTTCTGCAGGGACTGCCCGTTCTGATTGAAGTATCCCGGTGTATCACCCAGCTCGCTGTAGATCGCACGCAGATCGGTTCCCTTCTGCTGGAAACGGGCGGCCAGGATGCGTCCGGAGCGGCTGCGGCTCTCCGGGAGCCAGCCGCCTTCATAGAGTTCTTCCTCCCAGACCAGCCAGAAACGGTCGCCGCTGCGGATATCCGTCAGGAAGTCCACGTCCCATTGGAAGATCTCCACGAAGTTCATCACGGCGGCCGGATCACCGCCCGCATTGATCAGAGCGTCCCACAGATTGTCCTGGATGGTGCCCTCGGCCATGCACAACACGCGCTGTCGATCCAGGCTGTCCAGCAGGACATGGCCGCCCTCGAGGGGCATCCGGTAGCGACGATCGAGGCCGTTCTGGATGTTCAGCCAACGCTCACCGCGCTCGTCCTGGAGCAGGTTCCATTTCTGGCCCGCCTGCAACAGGCGCGGATTGCCCACATCACGGAAACTGTCGCACAGACCGGCGATGCGATCCTGGGGCACCTCCAGCTGCAACAGCAGATTCTCCAGGGTCTGGCCATCGGCGAACTGTCCTTCCTGGAGCATGCCCGCGCGCGGGATCCAGCCGTAGCCGGCCTCGGCGATCTCTTTCGGGAGGGGTCCCGCTTGCAGCAGGACCACGAACAGCAGCAGGAATCCCCATGTGGACATGCCATGGCGCAGGAAAGTCATCGGCGGGCTCCCGTTTGGACCAGTTGGGCGAACAAGGTTTCGAAGGCATCGATCCGGTTTCCCCAGCCGTGTGCACGACGGGCTTCTTCCAGGGCGGCGGCTCCGATTCGCGCGCGCAATTCCGGATCGGCGGCCAGGCGCAGGATGCCCTCCAGCAGTCCCTGGCGCCCGTGGTACAGCACGCAGTTTCCACCGTCGCGCATCACTTCGCGCACGGCAGGGGTGTCCTCGATCAGGCTGGCCATGCCCATGGCCATGTACTCGAAGACCTTCATGGGAAAGCCGATGTCCGACCAGTCGTCACTGTAACAGAAATCCATGCCCGCCATTTCGTGCGCCAAGCGTTCGTGGGGCACAAAACCGCGGAAGGTGATCCGCCCCGCCAGTCCCGGGGCCTCGCTGGCCCGGCGATAGTGTTCGCCCCAGGGGCCATCGCCCACCACGAGCAGAGTCAGTGCGGGCACCCGTGCGAATGCGTCGGGCAGCACGGCAAACAGGTCATCCAGACGCGCATTGCTCAGCTTGCCCACGAAGCCCAGGACCAGAGCCCCCTCGGCCTTGCGGACCACCGGCCCTTCGCACTCGAGTTGTTGCTGGAACACATGAGCATCACAGGCATCGCGAATCACATGGATCGGCCGACGCGTCCAGCGCGCCAGCAGGTCGGCATGGGCCTGGTTCACCGTGGTGACCACCGTGCTCGGCCAGAGCGTCAGATGCTCCATTGCACCATATAGCCAGGACAGCAGCGTGTGGCGCAGGATGCGCCGATTGTTCTTGCGCACCTGATGGTAATGCACGCCCATCACGTCATAACAGATCGGGTCGTGCCAGTGCAGCAGGCGCAGGGCAAGCACACCGAAGGCCACGAAGAGCTCGTCCACGAACCAGGCCTGGGGCCGAAAGCGGCGCCGGGCGATCAGGATGCCCGGAACCAGCGCCAGAGCGAACACGGCCATGTCCAGGGCGCGGGAGCCCGTGCCCGGAGTGGGCACCAGCAATTGGCGCACGCCGCGAAAGGTGCGTTCCTCGAAGCGCATCCGCGTGTTGGGGCCGATGGCCGTCACCTCGTGCCCGCGCTGCTGAAAGCCATCCAGCAGGCGCACCCAGCGCAGGATCGCAGCGGGCAATGCGTTTTCGTCCACAGGGTGCTGCTGGATGAAACACACTCTCACTGGCCTGGCTCCCGCAGCCCGGGCAGCTGCCCGAAAACCTGCTCGTAGCGCGCGGCCAGCACGGGCCAGTTGAGTCGCTCCTCGATCAGGGCACGGCTGGCCTGGCCCCAGGCATGCAAGCGCTCGGGCTGGCTGAGGGCTTCCACCAGCGCGCGGGCCAGAGCCTCGGGGTCCTTTTCGGGCACCAGCAGTCCGTTGTGGCCGTGGATCACCGCCAGGGGAATGCCGGCCACGCGGGTGGCCACCACGGGGCGGGCCAGCGCCATCGCCTCGAGGATCACGTTGGGCAAGCCATCGATGTTGCCTGCCCGGTCGCGCACACTGGGCATCACGAAGAGGTCGGCGGCGGCCATCAGCGGAGCGATGCGGTCCCGCAGCAGACGCCCGGCGAAACTCACCCGGTCCTCGACTCCCGATTCGCGAGCCAGGGTCTTCAGTTCCTGTTCCAGATCGCCCTCGCCACCGATCACCAGCCGCAGGCCGGGATGGGCCTTGCAGACCGTGGGCAGCGCGCGCAGCAACACGTCAAAGCCCTTCTTGTAGACCAATCGGCCCAGGGCCACCAGCAGCGGACCATCGGCCCCGGCCAGCCAGCGTGTGCGCTCGGCAGCCACCACCTCCTCGGTGGGAGCAGGACCCAGAAGGGATGGATCGGCCGCATAGGGAATCACATGGCTGCGCTCGCGCGGGAAACCCAGATGGCAGATCCGGTCGCGCAGCTCGGGACTGCAGCTCGTGAGCCTGTCGGTGGCGCGCACGGCAATGCGGCGCATGAGGCTGTAGGGAAAGCCCTTCTCGGCCACGAAGACATCGCTGCCATGCAGTGTGCTCACCAGGGGCACGCGCGTGAGCCAGGACACCAGTCCGGCCATGCAGCCATTGGGCAGAAACCAGTGGGCGTGCAGCAAATCCGGGCGCTCGCGGCGCACCTCACGCCAGAGCCGCCAGGTTCCGGCCAGAATCAGCAGGGGAGCCAGCAGCAGCAGTGTACGCTTGAGGCGCACATCGGCCTCGATGGTACGGCTGTAGCCCAGCCGGTGCCAGGAATCGACGGGGGCGTAGCGGAAGGCCAGCAGGCGCACCCTGCGCCCAGGGCGTTCCAGCTGCAATTCGGGATCCCACGCGGTCAGCACGCGTACCGAATGGCCGCGCGCCGCCAGTTCCTCCATCAGGAATTCGACGAAGGGGCCGTTGGTGTCTCCCGGGTAGCGGGGATAGGTATGGGTGAGCGCCAGGATCTTCAGTGCCGTCACGCCTCCAGGGAGTCCTCGGGGTCCGCCGAGCACTCGCCGATCTTGTAGGCCACGGATTGCTGCTGGCGGGTGAGCATTTCACCCAGCAGGCCCAGACTGAGCAACTGCACCCCCACGATCAGCAGCAGCATGCCCAGAAAGAGCAGGGGCCGCCCATTGATCGGTTGATCCAGCATCAGCTTGGCGAAGGCCAGCCAGCCATTGATCAGCAAGCCACTGGTGATGAACAGCAGACTCACCGGGCCAAAGAAGTGCATCGGCTTCTTCATGTAACGCGTGGTGAAGACCACGGTCAGCAGGTCGAGAAAGCCATTGATGAAGCGATTGAGTCCAAACTTGGAATTGCCGAACTGGCGCGCGTGGTGCTCGACGACCATTTCGGTCACACGAAAACCCATCATGTGGGCCAGTGCGGGCAGGAAGCGGTGCAGTTCACCGTAGACGTCCAGCGACTCGACCACCGCACGTCGGTAGCACTTGAAGCCGCAGTTGAAGTCATGCAGCCGGACTCCGCTGGCCCAGCTCGTGACACGATTGAACAGCCGCGAGGGCAGGGTCTTGCTCAGGGGATCGTGCCGCACCTTCTTCCAGCCGCTGACCAGGTCCCAGCCTTCGGATTCCAGCAGCTCCAGAAAGCGCGGGATTTCCTTGGGATCGTCCTGGAGGTCGGCGTCCATGGTGAAGACGATCTCGCCGCGCGTCGCGGCAAAGCCCGCGTGCAGGGCGTCGGACTTGCCGAAATTGCGCCGGAAGCGGATGTAACGCACGCGCGGGTCCTGATCGCGGGCCTCACGGATCACGTCGATCGAGCCATCGGTGGAACCATCGTCCACGAAGATCAGCTCCCAGCTTTTCCCCGGCAGGGCCGAGAGCACCTCGCGCAGGCGGGCGATCAGCCCGGGCAGGCTCTCGACCTCGTTCAGCAGGGGAATCACGACGCTGATATGCATGGGCTTTCCAATCAAACGGGCCCGCTCCGGCGGGCGGGATTCAACGTCGCAGATCCAGGGAGAGGTACTCCACCAGCACCACCTGGCGCCCCTGGCCATCCTCGGGGGTCTGCTCCACCCTCAGGATGCGCGGCCGCCAACGGCCGTTCCGGCGGTGGATCCGGTCCAGTTCCAGACTCAGGCCGGGCAGTTCCATCCGGTCACACAGTCCCGTCAGCGGGTCCACGCGCCAGGTTGTGTCACCGGAGGCGAACCGGGCGGGGGGACCCGGATCGAAACGGGCCTCCGCTCCCGGCTGCAGTTCACCCCAGAGCAGCATGCCCAGGTATCCCCGGCGTTCCAGTTCGCCACTGAAGAGATCGCCCAGCAGCGAGGAATCGAGCAGGGTCAGCATGGGCTGCAGGCGTTCGTCACTCAGGACCAGCCCCTCGCCGCCCGTATCCAGACGGGCCAGCTCGGTGCCCAGGCCGGTGCGCACGACCATGTGCAGGCCGCGGTCGCGCCTCCAGTCTCCTTCAAGGCGCAGCACGCCCTGACCCATCCGGCTGTCCAGATGGACGCGGGCCTCGATGCTGGCGCGGCCGATATCCTGCCAATTGCGCTCCATCCAGGCGCGCAGACCGACCCCGTCCCAGGACTCACGCGGCGGTGGCACACTGGAATGGATGCACGCGGACAGGAGAAGCAGCACCAGCAAACGGGGCAGTTGTCTCACGAGCGCTCTCCCTTGCGCAGGAGCTGGGCCAGGGCATCCTGCAGGGATCCTTCGGGTCGCGGACCACGGGACTGACCACCACCGGAGGGTCGCCCTTCCTGGCCTTCCCGCTTGCCGGAAGGCTTTGCCGGGCGTGCCCCACGGGGCGCAACCTCGCCGCGCGCCGGGCGTGCGGTTTCGTCCAGGGCCTTGATCGACAGGCCCACGCGCCGCCGTTCCAGATCCACGGAGACGACCTTGACCTTGATCCGCTGCCCCACGCTGAGCGCTTCCACCGGGTGGGAAATGCGGCGGTGACTGATCTGTGAGACATGCACCAGGCCATCATCCTTGAGCCCGATGTCCACGAATGCGCCGAAGTCCACCAGATTGCGCACGGTGCCTTCGAGGACCGAACCTTCCCGGAGGTCCTCAAGACTCAGCACAGCTCCGCGCATCAGGGGCGGGTCCAGTTCCTTGCGCGGATCACGCCCGGGTCGGCGCAGTTCCTCGAGAATATCCAAC
The DNA here is from genome assembly GCA_020634015.1 of Candidatus Delongbacteria bacterium. NCBI lineage: Bacteria > Candidatus Delongiibacteriota > Candidatus Delongbacteria bacterium. Next base: position 6,005 of record JACKCN010000001.1, read on the forward strand.
AGGGTGGGCAGGCCCAGACCGACGTTGGGGGCCAATTCCGCCAGATTCTCCCCGTGTCCGTCGATGGCGGCGGCCAATTCGGCCGGGCTGGCGCTTTCGACCCCGAAACGCCGGGCCAGCTGTCCCACGGCCTCGTAGGCCTCCGGGTGCACGGCTGTGTTGTCCAGGCTGTTCTCGCCTTCGCGAATCCGCAGGAATCCCGCACTCTGCTGGAAGGCCGCGGGCCCGATGCCCTTCACCTCCAGCAGCTGCTCTCGCCGCCGGAACGCGCCGTTGGTGTTGCGGTGCTCCACGATCCGCCGGCTGCTGGCGCGTGTGATTCCAGCCACCTTGGCCAAGAGAGGGGCGCTGGCGGTGTTCAGGTCCACTCCCACCGCGTTGACGCAATCCTCGACCACGCCATCCAGGTGCTCGCCCAGGCGGCGGGCATCCACATCGTGCTGGTACTGGCCCACGCCCAGAGACCGGGGGTCGATCTTGACCAGTTCGGCCAGTGGGTCCTGCAGACGGCGGGCGATGGAGATGTTGCCGCGCAGCGAGGCGTCCAGGTCAGGAAACTCCTCGCGGGCTTCCTCGCTGGCGCTGTAGACGCTGGCGCCGGCCTCGCTGACCACCGTGTAGCGCATGCTCAGGCTGGAGTCGGCAATCACTTCGGCCACCAGGCTCTCGGTCTCGCGGCTGGCGGTGCCGTTGCCGATGGCGCAGACCTGCACTCCGTGGCGCTGGATCATGGCCAGCAGGGTCACCTTGGATTGCGCCCACTGGTTGCGGGGAGCGTGAGGGTAGATGGTGGTGCCTTCGAGGTAACGTCCCGTCGTGTCGATCACGGCCACCTTGCAACCGGTGCGGATGCCGGGATCGATGCCCAGCAGCACCTGCCCGACCAGAGGCGGCTGCATCAGCAGCTGGCGCAGGTTGCTGGAAAAGATGCCCAGACTGTGCTCTTCGGCGGCCTGGGTGATCTCATTGCGCAGGTCACGTCCCAGCGAAGGCAGGGTCAGCCGGGCCAGACCATCGGCGGCGGCGGCTTCCAGCTCCTCGCGCCAGGGACTGTCGGGATTCACCAGCCAGCGTTCCAGAGTCCGCTCCAGACACTGGCAGGGCTCCCAATCGATGGACAGGCGCAGGATGCCCAGATTCTCGCCGCGGTTGAGGGCCAGCACCTGGTGCGGCTTCAACTCATGCAGCGCCCCGCGCCAGGTTTCGTAGAGCCGGAATTTGGGTGCTTCCTCGTGGGCCGCCTCGGTGCGCTGGGACTGGAGTCCCGCCTGGCGGCGCCCGGACTGCCGCAGCAGGTCGCGCAGGCTGGCGTCCTCGTTGATCCACTCGGCCACGATGTCCCGCGCTCCCGCCAGCGCGTCCACTGGATCGCTGGCCTGGCCCAGCCAATCGCCGATCGACCGGGGACCGGGCAGAGCGTCGGGAGCCAGCTCGACACCTTCCTGGGACAGGCGCTCGGGTTGACCGCAGGCGCTGGCGGCCAGGATCGCCGCCAGGGGGGCCAGGCCCCGCTCGCGGGCCACACTGGCCCGGGTCCGCCGCTTGGGGCGGTAAGGCAAGTAGAGGTCCTCAAGTTCCGATAGACTCTCACAGGCCAGCAGGCGCTGCGCCAACTCGTCGCTGAGCTGGCCCTGATTCTCAATAGAGGTAAGGATCGTGGCACGCCGCTCGTTGAGCAGATTCCAGTGCCCCAGGCGCTGCTCGATCTGGCGCAGTTGCACCTCGTCGAGGGACCCGGTCACTTCCTTGCGGTAGCGTGTGATGAATGGTATGGTGTTGCCCTGCTCGAGCAGGTCACAGGCCGCCTGCACCTGCTGCAGGCGCAGGTTCAGCTCGGCGGCGACTTTCTGGACGGGATCCATCGGGCTCCAATGCGGTTTGGGGGGCGTGGAGATGCAGGTCCGGAAATGGGGACCACTGCCGCCGAAAATAGAAATTCCCCGCCAGCGGCGGGAGGGAGCATGCCATGAACTTCCTGCTCAAGCTGATCGGTCTGCACGGCCGACCCCAGGAATTGCTGGATGGTGAACTGGAGGAACTGCTCAAGGAGGAGCAGGGCCCCATGGTGGTTGAATTCTACGGCCATGGCTGAAGCACCTGCCGGACGGTGTCCGGCTTGCTCTACCGGATTCGTGATGACTTCGAAGGCCGGGTCCGGGTCTGCCGCGCCGATGTGGCGCGCAATTCCAGCAGCGCGGCCGGGCAGGGCATCCGCTCGATTCCCGCGGTATTGGTCTTCGATCGAGGCCGTCGGCGCTCGCTGACATTCGGCCACATTGACCCTCGCGACATCTACGAACAGCTCGAAGGTCTGTTGCCCGACGACCCGGGGCCCTCGAACTGACCCGGATCGATCCTGGAACCATGCCCCCCTTCCCCATCGGGAAGGGGGCTTTTTCTTCTCCGCCAGGTCCGCTCCCACCCAGGACTTCGCAGTACTCGCCTAGGCCCGGCAGCTTCCTTCAAAGCTGAAGAGTGTGCTGCATGCAGCGGAATTCAAGCATTTCCGCAAAGACCCGAAAGAATGGGAGCAGACGGAACGGCCTGGCCGGGTCGTCGGCGGGAAATGGTCGTGTGCCGTTTCCCTTCCGGAACCGCGGTGTGACACCGGGATCCGGAGTCGGATTCAAGCATTCTGGAACGCGGACGATGATGTCCGCAGAACGCGACACACGAAGGCCGAAGATAAGAGGTGAGACCATGAGTCTGCGGATCAATCACAACGTCCTGAGCATGCGTGCCCACAGGAATGTGTTCAACACGTCAAAGTCGATGGATCAGGCGGTCACGCGGCTGTCTTCCGGACTCCGCATCAACTCCGCGGACGACGATCCAGCCGGCATCGCGATTTCCGAGCGTTTCCGGTCGCACATCGCGTCCATGGAAATGGCGGAGCGCAATGCGAGTTACGCAATCAACATGTTCGCCACGGCGGAGGGCGCTCTGGGATCCATCGACGACAAGTTGATCCGGATGCGCGCCCTGGCGATCGAGGCCTCGAACGGTACCATGAGCAGTGCCGACCGCAGCTTCCTGAACGTCGAGTTCATGCAGCTGAAGAGTGAAATCGATCGCATCGCCAACGTGACCAACTACAACGGCATCTTCATGCTGGACGGCACGTATTCGGCGGGAGCCAGCGGGGGCGCCGGGCAGGGCATCAAGCTGCACATCGGCATCAACAACACCTCGCTGGAAGACTTCTACTACGTGAACTTCGCCGACATGCGCGCCAGCGCCCTCGGCCTGACCTCGACGGTGGATCTGACGAACACGGCCCAGTCCCAATCGGCCATCGGGATCCTCGACAGCGCGATCATCATCAAGGACACCGAGCGCACCCGCGTGGGTTCCTACGTGTCACGCCTGAACTACACGGTCAGCAACCTCCAGATCTCCCGCGAGAACGCGGTGGCCTCGGAGAGCACCATCCGCGACGCGGACATGGCCGTGGAGATGAGCTCCTACACCCGGGCCCAGGTGATGATGCAGTCCGGCATCTCGATGCTGGCCCAGGCCAACAGCGTGCCCAACATGGTCGCCGGCCTGCTGCAGTAGACGCGATGGGGAAGTGAGTCCCCGGCATGAATTCTCACTGGTGTGGTACACCGTACCACGTCGCACTCTGGGCGCGGCAGACTCCACACTGTCGCGCCTGTTTTCTCTCTCCCGGCCGAAAGGCCCCCGCACCAGACACGACTCCAGGCGATTCCGCCTCTTCGCGCGAAACGTGCGCCCCCCACCCCCGCCGCATGAATGCCACATGCGCGCCCCTGACGTCCGCCCGTGGATTCCCCACGAGCTACGAATGCATGATGCCCCATTCGGGGCTTGGCAGGCAGCGAGCGTCAGACGAGGCGAAGCCGTATTCCCCTTCCTCCGCACCAGCGGGGGAAAACAAACCGAAGGTGTGATGAGATGGGGGCCATTTCGTGGCAGGATGAACCTGAAGTGTCCTGCCCAGCGTGAGTGCCCCATCCCCGCAGCATGAACGCCAATCATGCGCGCCCCGACGTCCGCCCGTGGATTCCCCACGGGCTACGAATGCATGATGCCCCATTCGGGGCTTGGCAGGCAGCAACTGTGTGCCAAGGCGAAACCCTCATCCCAACCGAAGCAAGCACGATCACGAGAGAGCTTGCCACAGGATAGATCAATCTTCTTCCGCAGCGGTGACGCCGGTGGCGGAACCATCGAGACGGAATGGTCGGGCATGAGCGTGGGCCGCCGCGCTTGGCCCGAAGGACCGCATCGCGGGCCAAGTTTGCGCGGCGCGAGGCCTGCGAAGAGGGTCTTTCTTTGGCTCCACCTTGCTTTGGACCCGTCCAAAGAAAGGTGGAAAATGATGGGCCACCGGAGGCGGTCCCGGGCCGAGGAAGGCATCACGGAACCCCGTCAGTGACAGGATACCGGTGGAAGAGGATGGAAGATTGAGGGTTCGAAGACTCCGGTGCGGCCGATGCCCACATTCCCCGGATTTCGCCGGAAAGCCAGATGACGAGATCAGGTGTGTGGGGCTTCATCGGGCCCGGCTGGAAGCTACGGCGTCTCGCGGTGGGTGATGTGGCGGCGCGCCCACGCATCCGCCCGTGGATTCCCCACGGGCTACGGATGTGTGATGCCCCATTCGGGGCTTGGCAGGCAGCGCCTGTGTGCCGAGGCGACGCCATGATCCCTTCCCTCGCGCAGCGGGGGAAGGCCCGCCGACAGGCGGGATGGGATGGGGGCATGGGATGGCCGGTGTAACCGTTCGGGATTCCCGCTTGCGCGGGAATGACATGCTTGGGGGGCGCCACTCTGGGTGACCTGTTTCGCATGGATGACGGATTGGGACCGATGCCACACGCCTCTGATCCATCCCCTTCCACAGCGGTGACGCCGGTGGCGGAACCATCGAGACGGAACGGTCGAGCAGGGTGCGTGGGCCGCCGCGCTTGGCCCGAAGGACCGCATCGCGGGCCAAGTTTGCGCGGCGCGAGGCCTGCGAAGAGGGTCTTTCTTTGGCTCCACCTTGCTTTGGACCCGTCCAAAGAAAGGTGGAAAACGATGCATCACGGGAGGCAGTCCCGGGCCGAGGAAGGCATCACGAACCCCGTCAGTGACAGGATACCGGTGGAAGAGGATGGAAGATTGAGGGTTCGAAGCCTCCGGTGCGGCCGACGCCCACATTCCCCGGATTTCGCCGGAAAGCCAGATGACAAGATCAGGTGTGTGGGGCTTCATCGGGCCCGGCTGGAAGCTACGGCTGGAAGCTACGTCGCCATGTGGCAATGGTTCGATCGTGAACTCAGGTGTCGTCTCATCATAGGCAACCAGCTTTCGAGGGAATGACACGAGAGAGGGTGGGAGACTGGTTGTCGGAACCCGGAGCTCTCAGTCTGTGAGCAGACAGACCGCCTGTGCCGCGATGCCTTCGCCGCGACCGGTGAAACCCAGGCCCTCACTGGTGGTGGCCTTCACGTTCACCTGTGATGCGTCGATCTGCAGCGCGTTGGCGATGTTCTCGATCATGCGGGGAGCGTGGGGAGTGATCTTGGGCAGTTCGCAGATCACGGTGGCATCGACATTGGCCACCCGGAAGCCGCGGGACCGCAGCAGGGTGTGCACGCGCTCGAGCAGCACCAGGCTGTCGGCGTCCTTGAAGTCGGGATCGGTGTCGGGAAAATGGCGGCCGATGTCGCCCAGGCCGGCTGCTCCCAGCAGGGCGTCGGAGATGGAGTGCAGCAGCACATCGGCGTCGCTGTGCCCCAGCAGGCCCTTGGCGAAGGGAATGGTCACACCGCCGATGATGCAGGGGCGCCCCTCCACCAGCCGGTGGACGTCAAATCCGTGTCCAACGCGCAACCAGCTCTCCTTTCAGCAGGGCCGAGGCGATCACCCGGTCGGCGGGGCGGGTGATCTTGAGGTTCCACTGAGCACCTTCCACCGTGCCGACCCGGGGCTTCGCGGCATCACCCGCGCGCTCTTCCAGCAGGGCTGCGTCGTCGGTGACCTCGATGCCGTGCTCGGCGGCATGCCGGTGCAGTTCGAGGATCAGCCCGAAGGGAAAGAGCTGGGGCGTCTGCACCAGGGCCAGTCCGTCGCGGGGCATGGTGCCCAGCAGCAGTTTGTCGGCGTGGTGCTTCACGGTGTCCACGATGGCCAGGCAGGGCACCACCCCACCCAGTTCGGGCTGCTCGAGCAGGCGCGCCATCAGGGTGCGGTAGAGCTCGGGGCTGGCGAAGGGCCGTGCCGCGTCGTGGATGAAGACCGCGTCCGTGCTGCGCGGCAGCGCTTCCAGCCCGTTGAGCACACTGGCCTGGCGCGTGTCACCTCCGGTGACGAAGATCCGCCGGGCGGATCCGGGCACGGGAGCCAGCAGCTCTTCGACCCGCTCGCGCTGGCCAGCGGGGTGAGTGATCACCACACTGTCCATGGGCAGCTCGGCCAGGGCCCAGAGCGCGGTGACCAGCGGCGGCAGCCCGTCCTCGCCCAGCGGCTCGAACTGCTTGGGGCTGAGACCGCCCATGCGCTTGCCGCTGCCGCCGGCACAGAGAATCGTGGCACACAGGGGCCAGTTGTCGCTGGGGATGATCGCCATCAGAGAATCAGCATCGCATCGCCATAGGAGAAGAAGCGGTACTTCTCCTTGACGGCCTGCTTGTAGGCTTCCATCACGAAATCGCGCTCCGCGAAGGCGCAGACCAGCATCAGCAGGGTCGAGCTGGGCAGGTGGAAGTTGGTGATCAGGCGGTCCACCACCTTGAACTCGTAGGGTGGGTAGATGAACTTGTCGGTCCAGCCCGAGTCGGGGTTGATGCCGCCGTTGAAGCGGGCGACCGTCTCCAGCGTGCGGCACACGGTGGTGCCCGTGGCCCAGACCTTGCCCTTGTTGGCGATGCTCGCGTTCACCTTGCGCGCCGAATCGAGGCCCACTTCGTAATACTCGCTGTCCATCCGGTGCCGGGTCAGATCCTCGACGTTCACCGGGCGAAAAGTGCCCAGGCTGACGTGCAGGGTCAGCGGGCAGATGCTCACGCCGTGTTTCTCGATGCGGGTCATCAGGCGCTTGGTGAAGTGCAGACCCGCCGTGGGCGCGGCCACCGCTCCCACCTTGTCCGGATGGGCGTAGACGGTCTGGTAGTTCTTCACATCCTTCAGGTCGGGCTGGCGGCTGATGTAGGGCGGCAGCGGAGTGCTGCCGTACTTCTCGATCAGCTTGTGGAAATCGCCTTCGTAATTGAAACGAACCACGCGACCTCCGGAGGTCGTGTTGTCGATGATGTCGCAGCTGATGCCTTCCATCAGGGTGATGGTATTGCCCATGCGCACCTTGCGCGCCGGCTTGACCATGATCTCCCACATGCTGTCGTTCAGCTCGCGCAGCAGGAAGACTTCGATCTCGGCGTCGGTCTTCTCCTTGTAACCCGTCATGCGGGCCTTGATCACGCGAGTCTCGTTGACCACCAGGGAATCCTGGGGCTGCATGTACTCCACGATGTCCTTGAACAGCTTGTGTTCGATGGTCTGGGTATCGCGATGCAGCACCATCAGGCGGGACTTGTCCCGGTCCTTGAGCGGTTCCTGGGCGATCAGCTTCTCGGGCAGCTTGTACTTGAAGTCGGAGAGGCGCATGGGTCGGTCTCGTGCTTGGGGCCCCCTTCCACCGGACACGGTGGAGCGGGCGATGATCGGTTGGGCGTGTGTCAGGCGCTGCCGGGCTGGCTGCGTTCCAGGTGACTCCACGCCAGCGGCGTGGCCACCCGACCGCGCACGGTCCGGTTGATGAAACCTTCCTTGACCAGGAAGGGCTCCACCACATCTTCCAGTGTGTCCGCTTCTTCCCCGACCGCCAGGGCCAGGGTGTTGAGCCCGCAGGGTCCGCCGTTGAACTTGTCCAGCAGGGCCAGCAGGATCTTGCGGTCCAGATTGTCCAGCCCGCGGCGGTCCACCTGGAGGCGTTCCAGGCCGAAACGGGCGATCTCGTCGGTCACGGTGCCGTCGCCGTGGACCTGGGCAAAATCGCGCAGGCGCCGCAGCAGGCGGTTGGCCACCCGGGGAGTGCCCCGGCTGCGCATGGCGATCTCGCTGGCGGCATCCGTGGTGAGACTCACGCTGAGCATGCGCGCGCTGCGCTCGAGGATCTCGGCCAGTTCGGCGCGCGTGTAATGTTCCAGGTGCAGCACGATGCCGAAGCGCGCCATCAGCGGGCGAGTCAGCAGGCCGGCACGCGTGGTGGCTCCCACCAGGGTGAAGCGGGGCAGGGTCAGTTGCACGCTGCGCGCCGCGGGGCCCTTGTCCAGCAGAATGTCCAGGGTGTAATCTTCCATGGCCGGGTAGAGGTACTCCTCCACCACGGGGCTGAGACGGTGGATCTCGTCAATGAAGAGGATGTCGCCATCCTGCAGATTGGTCAGCAGCCCCGCCAGGTCGGCGGGTTTCTCCAGCACCGGTCCCGACGTGACCCGGATCTCGCCTTCCATCTCGCGCGCGATGATGTGAGCCAGGGTGGTCTTGCCCAGACCGGGAGGGCCGTGGAAAAGGCAGTGGTCCAGGGCTTCGCCACGCTGGCGGGCCGCCTGGATGTAGACGCGCAGGTTGGCCTTGTGGGCTTCCTGTCCGGTGAACTCGTCCAGCAACAGCGGGCGCAGCCGGCTCTCGAGCCGGTCCTCCTCGCCGAAACTGCCGGCCACCAGACGCGTCTCGTCGTCCATCAGCTTCCCTTCTTGAGCACCTGGCGCACCAGATCGGCCACGCCGGGCCGGCTCTCACCGGCGGCCTGCAGCACCTTGCGGGCCGCGACCAGCTCCTTCTCGGCCAGAGCCCGTTTCAGGCCCAGGGCCTCGAGGGCGTCCATGGCTTCCAGCAGCTCGTCGCCTTCCGCGCGGGTCTCCAGCTCCAGCTCACCTCGGAAGGTCTCGCCGGCATCCAGGTCCTTGACCCGGTTGCCCAGTTCCAGCACCAGGCGCCCGGCGGTCTTCTTGCCGATGCCCGGAATCGAGGTCAGTTTCGCGCCATCGCCGAAGCGTACCGCCTGGATCAGCTCGTTGGGGCTGAGCGCCGACAGAATCGCCAGCGCCACCTTGGGCCCTACCCCACTGATCCCGATCAGTTCCCGGAACAGCTGACGTTCAAGGGTTTCGTGAAAGCCGTAGAGGGCCAGCACATCCTCGCGGACCACCAGATGCACGAACAGGCGGGCCTGGGCACCCGCCACCAGGCGACGACTGGTGCCGAGGCTGGTATTCAGCAGCCAGCCCACACCGGCCACCTCGAGCACCACCTGGGTGCCACGGGCGCTGATGACCGAGCCGCGCAGGAATTCGTACACGGGCGTTTCCTTGCAGGAGGCCGATCCGCGTCAGGGAGCGGCGTTGAGATGGCAGATCGCCGCAGCCAGCGCATCACTGGCATCCAGGGGACGCGGTGGTGCCGACAGGCCAAGCAGGCGGGTGATCATGAAGGCCACCTGGGACTTGTCGGCGGCTCCGCGACCGGTGACCGCCCGCTTGATCTGCATGGGCGTGTACTCGGCCACTTCCAGCCCCATTTCCGACCCGGCCAGCAGGGCCGCGGCCCGGGCATGGGCCAGCTTGATCAGGGTCAGCACGTTGGGGCCCTTGAACACCATCTCCACCGAGAGGCAATCGGGCCGGTGCTCCTGGATCACGGCGCGCAGGCTGCCGTAGATGTGCGACAGGCGCTCGGGCAGTTCGCCCTCGCTGCGGATCGCGCCATAGCCCACGGGAATCAGGCGGCTGCCCTGGCGGCGCACGATGCCCCAGCCAGTGGCGGCAAGTCCGGGGTCAACCCCCAGCACGATCATTCCAGATTCGCCAGGGCGTCTTCATCGGCATCGAAGTTGGAGTACACGTTCTGCACGTCGTCCAGCTCCTCGAGGGCCTCGATCATGCGCACGACCTTGCCCACATCGTTGCCTTCCACGCGCGTGGAATTCTTGGGGGTCATGGTCAGCTCGGAACCGCGCACCTCATACCCCGCGGCCTCCGCGGCCTTGCGCAGGGTTTCCAGATTGGCGATCTGGCTGTAGATCAGCCATTCGCCGTCTTCCAGTTCAAGATTCTCGGCGCCGGCGTCCATCAGGGTCATCAGCACGTCATCTTCGCTGAGAGTGCCCTGGGCGATGGTCAGCAGGCCCTGGCGCTCGAAGTTCCAGGCCACGGCTCCATCGGCACCCAGACTGCCGCCATACTTGTTGAAGGTGTAGCGCACTTCGCTGACCGTACGGTTCTTGTTGTCCGTCATGGTTTCCACCACGATGGCCACCCCGCAGGGCCCGTAGCCCTCGTAGGTGATTTCCTCGTAGGTCACGCCCTCAAGGGTGCCCGTGCCCTTGGCAATCGCCCGCTCCACATTGTTGGCGGGCATGTTGCTGGCCTTGGCCTTGAGAATGGCGCTGCGCAGGCGCGGGTTGGCGGCTTCGTCTCCACCTCCCAGGCGCGCGGCGATGGTGATTTCCTTGATGATCTTGGTGAAGATCTTGCCGCGGGCCGCATCCAGCGCACCCTTCTTGCGCTTGATCGTGGACCATTTCGAATGACCGGACATACCGCCTCCAGGAGGAATTTTGCCTGATTTTTGGAACTTGGCATGGTAATGAATGGGCCCTGCCAAGGCAAGAGCCCCGTCTCGGGAAGGACGATCCGGCGCGCGTCGCGAGCAGCCGATCCAGAGGCCATCCGACCCCGGCTGCAATTCGCCCGACACACCCACGGCGCTACCACCGACAGGAGTCCCGCATGGACCAGAGCCTGCTCACCTCCGCCCTGACCCTGTTCTTCGTGATGGATCCGCTGGGCAACATCCCCGTCTTCAATGCGGTGCTGCGCGACCTGGAGCCCGCACGCCGTCGCCGCGTGATCGCCCGCGAGCTGCTCTTTGCCCTGGCCATCCTGCTGGGATTCCTGATCGCCGGCCCCTCGATCCTGACCCTGCTGGGACTGAGCCAACCCTCGCTCAACCTGGCCGGAGGCATCCTGCTGTTCATCATCGCGCTCAAGATGGTCTTCCCTCAACCTCATTCCGCCATCGAAGACACGGAAGGCGAGCCTTTCATCGTGCCGCTGGCCGTGCCGATGGTGGCTGGTCCATCGACGCTGGCCACGCTGCTGCTGCTCTCCAGCTCGCGCCCCGGCCAGCTGAGCGGCAGCCTGCTGGCCCTCCTGCTGGCCTGGCTGGGCACCACCGTTATCCTGGTGATCTCACCTCTCGCCCTGCGCTTCCTCGGCGACCGCGGCCTGCGCGCCCTGGAACGCCTGATGGGCATGCTGCTGATCCTGATCGCCGTGCAGATGTTCCTCAACGGCCTGGCCCAGCTGCCCGGAAGTGGACCGCTGGTGCCGTGAGTGTGATCCAGAAACACAAGCCCCCCATTTCCGTCATCCCGTGAAACGGGTCGCCCAGAATGGGGGTTCAGAGGGGTCAACACACTCCCGTCTCCTCCCGATTCGACCTCGTCCACCCGTGGATTACCCGCGGGCGACGATGTGTGATGCCCCATTCGGGGCTTGGTGGGGGATGGTGTGCTGTAACATCTGTCGCAGCATCGCCCCGTAGCCCGGATGAAGCCCACCAAATCGATTGATGACCAAAGACTGCTCCAGCGCAATCCGGGCGCCATGCAATGGTCGCCCGGAAAGGGTCACACACACCCTTCTTCTCCCCGGCACATCCACACCCACCCGTGGATTCCCCACGGGCTACGGATGTATGATGCCCCATTCGGGGCTTGGTGGGGGATGGTGTGCATCGGCATCCGAGTGTGTCGGTGGGCACGCTGCGCCTTGCCCAACCTACGGGGGAAAGTCACACAAACCGCTCCGCAGGAGCATCCCTTGCACAGCCCAAAGCGACGCTTTGGGATGTGAGCAGCATTGCGAGTGAAAATTGGTACGCGGCATAACCACCGGGACGCCATGCAGAGGGTTACCTTCTTCGCAGGAATGACAAGAATTGGGCCAGCCCCAGAATCCATCCCCTTCCACACCCACCCGTGGATTCCCCACGGGCTACGGATGTATGATGCCCCATTCGGGGCTTGGTGGGGGATGGTGTGCACATCAGCATCGCAGCATTGCCCGAGCCCGCTTTGGGATGATGACCATAGAAACCGCTCCGCAGGAGCATCCGGGCGCCATGCACAGTCCCCGGAAAGCGTCACGCACCCTTCTTCTCCCCGGACACGTTGTGATAAAAATTGGTACGGACATCCACCGGGACGCCATGCAGTAGGTTCCCTCCTTCGCGGGAATGACATTCTGAACTGAAATCGTGGTGTCACAGCCAATCCATCACCTTCCACAGCGGTGCCGCCGGCGACCGGCGACATCATCCATGACACGCATGCAGTCAGTCAGATAGCGGTTCCGAACGCGAATGAACATGTGGTGTAACCAATCGGGGCCCCCGCCTGCGCGGGGGTGACAAGAGTGGGGCCAGCCCCAGAATCAATTCCCTTCCACAGCGGTGCCGCCGCTGGCGGCACCATCGAGGCGGAACGGTCGAGCGGGGAGCGGGGGCCGCCGCGCTTGCTCGCCGGACCGCGCAGCGGGCCAAGTTTGCGCGGCGCGAGGCCTGCGAAGAGCCTTCTTTTGGCGCAACCTTTTCTTCGCGAAGAAAAGGTTGCATCACGCCGCCCGCGCAGGTGAGTCGCCGGAGACCGGCGAGATCTTCCGTGATACGGCATATTGTCTGGCGCACAGCGACGCCGACCGAAGGGCGGCTAGTACGGCTGCCTGGGGTGCATCTGTATGTAACCGCTGGGGCGCCATGCAATGGTTCCCGCTTTCGCGGGGATGACGGGTCTTGGTGGGTGCGTGTAACATCTCGGGGTAGAGAGCGCCCCCGCGCAGGGAGTGTGCCGCCGGTCCAGCAAATCCCTCCATGAGACGGCTCACAAAGGGCCGCACAGCGACGCCGAGCGATGTGACGTTTTGTGAGGTGGGAGAGCCCTTTACAGGGTCTGGGTTTGATCCCGGCGATTGGCCGCGTGGCTCAGGGACAGTCGAATGCCGTCCGGCAGCAGGTCGCGCAGCACGGAGCGTCGCAGCAGGGGAGCCAATTCCGCGGTGATGGGGCCACTGAGGCGCAGGCCGAGCACGGATTCCGGCGGCACATCCGCACAGAGGGAGGCCAGCGCGGCCGGCAAACGCGCAGGTTTCAGATCATCCAGCTGCAAGGTGCGCGCGAACATCGGCCGGGCCGGCAGGGGCAGATGATGGATCAGCGGACGCCGTGCGCCAGGCCGCCATTCCAGAATCAGAGCCACCTTTTGCTCGTCGACTTCGGCGAAGGAGGTCCGCTCCACCGAGCCAGGATAGATCACAGGGCAGGGCAGCGCACCCCCATGCAGATCCTGGGTCAGTACCTGTTGACGATGAATGTGCCCACTGAGCAGCGCGTCACAGTCGGGGGGAATCTGCGCCGCGGCCAGCACGTCCTCCCCATGGCGGAAGGTGTAGTTGACCGGCCCGACCTGGGCCCCCTCCACCGATTGGTGCAGGCAGAGCAGTTTCAGCTCGGCGCGTGCGTCACGCCAGCCAGCCTCCTCCAGCAGCAGCGGCAACTCCCTGCGGATCGACCGGCGGTAAGGAATGCCGCAAAGAAAGACCTGCCGGCCAGCCAGTTCCAGCGTGGAGCCGCATGGTGTGTTGCAGATCCTGAGGCGGGGGTGCTGCTCGAAGAGCGAGTGGGGAATCCATGAGCGTTCGTGATTGCCCGGGACCATGAACACGGGAGTGCCCGCGTGGGCCAGCTCAAGGTACGGGGCCAGCGCCAGGCTGACCAGCGAGGCGGGCACCTTGCTGCGGAAGAGCAGATCGCCGCCGTGGATCACACAATGCACTTCACCGGCGAAGGCGGGCGCCAGCGCGGCCCGGTGGCAGCGGAAGAAATCCTCGCCGCGCCGGGGCAGGTCCTTGCGTGGATGCCGGGGTTGGTCGAAGCCGAGGTGTGTGTCGGCCAGCAGCAGGATCCGGAGGCTGCCGGTCACCGTGTCAACCGATGCGGGGAGAGTGGGACTGGCGCACGACGTAGACCCGGCGACTGGAGCTGAAAGCTCCTTCGAAGAGCGCCGCACCCTGGTTTCTCAATCGGGGCGCGTGTTCGCGAAGGTAGTGTTCCAGGCTGTCACGGTCGCGCAGCACAAAGCGGACACTGAAGCAGCGCAGGTCCTCCGTTGCGCGCGCAGGCTCTTCAAGCACTTCGGCCCGCAGGAAACCCGGCAGGGCCAGAATCTCCGTCACATGTTCCTTGAGCCAGGCGGCGTAGGCGTCAACGATGGCAGGTTTCAATTCAAGGTCAATCTGGTAGACGATCAAAGGTTCGCTCATGGGTGCTTCCTGGCATTTGATCCATTCAGAGAGGCCCCGGCAAATCGGCACACGCGATCACGTGACCGTCGGGATCCAGCAGGTAGCCGGCTCGTTCGCCCCAGTCCCGCAGTGCCATGGGGGACAACTCCCGGGCGCCGGCGTCCTTTCCACGCTGGAAGGCGGCATCCGCGCCCCGAAGACGCAGATAGAGTTCACACCGAGCGATCTCCCGATCGGGGCGCGGGTCAGGCATGTCAGGCAACAGTGACTGAATGGCCGTTTCTGCCATCAGGCCCAGTTCGACACCCGAGTCCAGCCGGAAGATCACCATGCCCGGCTCACTGACAATCGGCTCGAGCGCCAGCAAATTGCAGTAAAAATTTCTACTTGTGGAAACAAATCTTACATAGAGCACAAACAATGTCGGGGCAGGATCCGGTTTCATGGCGCGATCTCCTCACAACATCCCCTGCCACTTGCGCCAGAACCATTCCCCACAGAGCAGGGCCAGCAGCAGCAGCAGCAGGGCCACACGCTCACGGAGCGCCAGGCGCTGGTGACTGGTGACCTGCAGGGGTGCGCGGTCGAGAGACTCCAGGCCCTGTCCGCGGGCCAGGGCGGCGCGCTGGGCGGGATCATCCAGGTCGAAATTGCTTCCATCGCCGGCCAGGGCCATCTGGGCCAGCAGGTCGACATTGCGCCTGAGAGCGCGCGTTTCGGGGTTCCAGGCTTCCACGCTCACCAGACCGCTGTCGGCCAGCACGGGAAGATCGCCCTCGCTGGCCCGGGCGCTCCAGTGGATCACACCCTCCGTGGTTCCGGGGGCACTGGCCGTGTAGGTCCCGTCGCCCCGGTTCTCCAGCAACAGGTTGCGCCGCTGGCCCGACGGGTCGCGCAGTTCCAGCTCGACCCGGGCCCGATCACGCGGACGCCCGTCCTCGGAGCGCAAGGTGGCCTGAAAACGCAGGGCCGTTCCCGCACTGACCACGTCTTCCACCGGGGCAATCCTGAAGTTTCCTCCCTCACCCTCGGAGGCCAGCCAGCGCATCAGGGAGACCAGCAGATCACGCGCTCGTGTGTTCGGTCCCAGACTCAACTGGCTGCCGATATCCCAGCGCCAGACATCCACGGCGGCCAGCACGGCACTGCGCTGGCCGGCCTGGTCCTGCAGGGCCAGCACGGGGTTTCCGCCAATCGACAGCAGCACACGGGCCCCGGGTCGGGCGCGCAGACCGACGCGTGACGGCTGCACCGGGGGCATGGCCTTCCAGATCGCCGAGAGTGCATCCAGGCGATCCAGATCGCCCAGTACAGGATGCACCAGCTGTGGCTCGGCCTGTCCGGGCGGGGGATCCAGTGCGCGCGCGGCGCTCAGATCCAGCGGCAGACCGTTGCCCAGGCGTGCCGCGTCAATCTGACCACGATCAAGGACGAAGGTCGGTACACGGTCCAGCGTGACGCGCAGCCTCTCGCTCAGGCCCGGAGCGCTGGTGACACGCGGCCAGTCCACCAGCACCAGCAGATCGGCGCGAACCAACGCACTGTCCACGGTCGAGGCGCGCATTCCGCGAGCATCGGGAAACAGAACCTCCAGCTCCAGGTCCGGCCCCGGTTCCAGCGCACGGCGCAGCAGGGCCAGATCCGGAGAGGGTCCTGCGGCCAGCAGGGTCAGCCGACGTCCCCGTTCGCGCACCGTGACGTGAGCCACGCGCGAGTTGTTGGACAGCGTGGCTTCATCGTCGCCGCCTTCCAGCAGGCGCACTCGCACCTCCACCGCATGGGGTCCGGGGGATCGTGGCGTCCATTCGAGCCGAAGGTCACTGCGGCTGCCATCCGGCCCCAGGACAACAGTCTGGCCAGCCTGTACCACGCCGTCCACCAGCAGATTGACCTGGGCGTCGCGCCCGGACAGGCCATTGGCCTCCACGCCGATGCGTACCGGCTGGACCAGCCCGCTGCGGACTTCCCGGTTCAGTTCCAGTTCCGCCAGCTGCAGATCACGCGGGGCATCCAGGCGTCCGGTGCCGGCCGTCCAGAGCCGGGCATTCATGCCGGCCACCCGCTGCACGGGCAAGGCGCCCCGGGTGGGGTTGCCATCGCTGACCAGCAGAACACCGCCCAGATGTCCCGACACCTGCTCACGTTCGAGGATGCGCAGCGCACCATCCAGGTCCGTGACTGTCTCGGTACAGGCCAGGGTGTCCAGCTGGTCCAGCTCCAGTTCGCGCAGGCTGTCGCCGAAGGTGTAGAACCGGACACGCACGCCATCGAGAGCCTCGGTCAGGGGCACGGCCCAGTCCCTGTGATGACGACGCCCGCCCAGGAAGGGCAGCGAGGCGCTGTCGTCCAGCAACACGGCAAAGGTCGGAGGCACAAGGCGTGTGTGTTCGCGGGTCAGCACGGGCTCGAGCAGCAGGAAGAGCAGCAGGGTCAGGCTTGCCGAGCGCAGCAGGGGCAGGGCCCAGGCCGCCATCCCACGGGGACGCGGCAGGCTGTGGCGATAACTCCACCAGGCGAATCCCAGTGCCACGGGCAGACAGAGCACCCCCCAGAGGAGGCCGTGCAGTTCCAGATTCATGCCTGTGCCTCGCCGTTGGCGAGGCGAGCACGTTCGTGATCCAGATCCAGCAGCGAATAGCGCGGGGTGGCATCCAGGGCCCAGTCGCTGCGCTCGCCGCGCATCAGGCGGCCGTGGGCGGCACGCGCGATCATCACCGCATTGTCCGTGCAGAGCGCGATGGGCGGCAGGTGCAGTTCAAGCGTGTCGTGGTGAGCCAGTTCGGTCTCGAGGCGTTCGCGCAGGCAGCGGTTGGCCGCCACGCCTCCGGCCAGCACCAGGGCACGTGCGCCATGGGCCCTGGCGGCTTTCAGGGTCTGCCCGACCAGCGGGTCCACGATCGCCTGCTGGAAACTGGCGCAGATGTCGGCCAGGCGCGCCTCGCGAAAGGCCGTGTCGTGTTCGCGCAGGAAATGCAGCACGGCGGTCTTGAGGCCACTGAAACTGAAATCGAAGCCCTCCCGGCCTTTCAAACCGCGGGGAAAGGCGAAGGCGGTGGGATCTCCGCCCACGGCGGCCTTCGAGATCGCGGGCCCACCGGGATAGCCCAGTCCGAGCAGCTTGGAGACCTTGTCGAAGGCCTCGCCGGCCGCATCGTCCAGAGTCTGCCCCAGCAGGCGATAGCGCCCGGGGCGTTCCATCAGGATCAGTTGGGTGTGCCCGCCGGAGATCACCAGCACCAGCGTGGGCAGCGGCGGCAGGCCCGTGTCCAGAAAGCTGGCGTAGATGTGACCTTCCATGTGATTCACGGCCAGAAAGGGCAGATCGGCCCCCAGGGCGAGGGCCTTGGCGAAATGATAGCCCACCATCAGGCTGCCCGCCAGGCCGGGCCCCCGGGTGGCAGCGATGCCTTCAAGGCTCTCGAGCGGCGTGTCGGCCTCCTTGAGGGCCTGCTGGACCACGGGCTGGATCAGGCGCAGGTGTTCGCGGCTGGCCAGTTCGGGTACCACGCCCCCCCAGTCCCGGTGGACCTGCTGGCTTGAGACCACGCTGGAGAGCACGCTCTCGCCGTCGATGACCGCGGCGGCCGTTTCATCACAGGAGCTTTCGATGGCCAGGATTCGCATGAGATCGATTTCCAGAGTTTCTTGATGGCTGCGGGGGCCGGAGAATGTGGGCAGGGGGCCGGAAATCCCGGAACCCATCCGGGCAGGCTCAGGAACCGGAACTCAGGGTTCCGTGTTCCGTGCCGCTCCACCCAGGCTGTCGGCAGGAACGCTCCTGGGCCCGTGGCCGGGTTTGTGCACCTGGAAGCGCTCGGGCAGCGTCTGGCGCAGCTCCACCCCGTCGGGTACCCAGACCTGGCAAGGGACGCGCGCCTCGGGTGATTCACGCAAGGACAGGTCCAGCACCGCGATGATCTCGCCCGGCCGGAGCTGCTCGAGAGTCCGCTCGGCTCCCTGGACCACCACGCTCAATGAGGCCGGACTTGGCACCAGACCCTCGGGATTGTGCAACAGGCGCAGCGGAATGTTGTCCACACGCTGCTCGACCACGTGATCCACGATCGCGCTCAGCACCACATTGCTGGTCTGCAGTTGAGCCTCGCGGAAGGGCAGGCTCAGCGGCAGGGTGACCTTGAGGTCCTTGCGCAGGCGCGTCAGATCGCCCGCATCGGTATAGATCGTGCTCAGGGTGTCCAGCAGTTTGCCCGGGCCACGCACCTCGACCTCGCGAGGCTGGATCACGGGCGGTGAGGCCAGCAGGAAACCCTCGGCGGCCTCCACACGCGCCCTCAGTGTGATGGGCACGGTACGGGTGTGCTCATTGTCCAGTTCCAGGGTGAACAGGGCAGGGGAAATGGTCAGCACGGCCACTTCGGGACGTCCATTGAGATCCAGATTGGTGACCTCGGTGGAGTGGGTGTGCTCGTTCACGTCCTGGGGGCGCACGATGTATCGGCCATGGTGGAACAGCACGTAGCCCAGCAGGCTGCGCCCGCGTCCCTTGAGGGTCACGCTGACCTTCTCGGGCGGGGGATACAGCAGCACCTTGCCCGGCAGCGCGCTCAGGTCCACCTGTACCGGCATGGGCACGACGATGGTGGTTTCCTGGTCCAGCCTCACGAAGAGCCAGATCAGAAAGGCCACACCGAGCATCGCGGCCTTGGTCCGGACATTGGAACTCAGGCGCCGACCCAGGAATTCGCTGGCTCGAGGACGAGCGCTCATGGACGGTGTTTCCCTCGCGTGTTCACTTCCTCCAGAAACCCACACTGAAAATGACAAAGACGGTCAGAATCTCCAGTCGCCCGAAGAGCATCATCAGAATCAGCATGCTCTTGCCCACCGGGTGGATCGCGGCGAAGTTGCTCATCGGCCCCACCTGATCCAGACCCGGCCCCACATTGGACAGACAGGCGAAGGTGGCACTGATTGCCGACTCTATGTTCAGCCCACAGGCCGCCAGTGTGATCATGGAAATGGTGGCCATGCCAAGGAACAGCACCAGAAAGCCCGCGATGCCCAGCACCAGATTCTCGGGAATGGCGCGCTCGCCCACCCGCACCAGCACCACGGCTCGCGGATGCAGCAGTTTGCGCAGGGTCTGGCGAGCCAGCGAGATCAGCACGGAAAGGCGCACCACCTTGAGCCCGCCCGCGGTCGAACCGGCCATGCCGCCCACCACCAGCAGGCCCAGGATCAGCATGCGCGACAACGGATGCCAGAGATTGAAATCATCGGTGGAAAAACCGGTGGTGGTCAGCAGCGACGTGGTCTGGAAAATGGCCCTCACGGCAGCGGTGAAGAAGGGCACCCCCCGGTCGAGGATCTGCATCAGCGTGAAGACGGCGGCCGCGCCCAAGGTGATCGCGAGGTAGAGCTTCAGCTCGCCATCCTTCCAGACTTCGCGGAAACGGCCGCGATACATGCGATAGAACAGGGTGAAGTTGGTGCCCGCGCAGAACATGAAGAACGCCACCACCAGATGGATCGCCGCGCTGTCGTAGTAGGCCAGCGAGAGGTCGTGCGGGCTGAATCCACCAGAGGCCAGGGTCGTGAAGGCGTGGCCGCTGGCATGGTAGAGGTCCATGCCCAGAATCCAGAGCAGCAGCGTCTCGGCGGCTGTCAGCACCAGGTAGATCAACCAGAGGATCTTGGCCGTGTCCTTGAGGCGGGGAGTCAGTTTCTCGGCGCTCGGTCCGGGTGTTTCGGCCTTGTACAGATGCATGCCGCCCACGCCCAGCATGGGCAGGATCGCCAGACCGAAGAGCACGATGCCCAGCCCGCCGATCCATTGCATGAACATGCGCCAGTAGGCCACACCGTGCGTCAGGGCCGAGGGATGGGCCAGAATGGTGGAGCCGGTGGTGGTGAAGCCACTGACCGATTCGAAGAGGCTGTCGAGGAAACCGGGAAACTGGCCCGAATACCAGAAGGGCAGGGCTCCGCAAAGTGACATCAGAATCCAGCCGAAACTGACCACAACGAAGCCATCACGCACGGTCAGCTCGCCACCGGCCTTGCGGAACTTGCGGGGCAGGGCCAGCAGCATGCCCAGGGCGGCCGTGGAGGCCTGGGCTGCCAGCAACACGCCCGTGTCACCATCGCGGTAGATCAGACTCACCAGCAGAGGCACGGTCATCGTGACCGCCAGCACGATCAGCAGCCAGCCCAGAATGCGAATGATGCGCGCAACGCTCATCTCCGTCCTTTCGGCTCAGCCAAAGAAGCGCTCCAGATCCGACTGGCGTTCCTCGAGAGTGACCACGGTCACCAGGTCACCCACCTCGATGCGGCTCTCGCCGTCGGGCACGAAGGCCCTCTCGCCACGCTGGACGGCGGCCATCACGCAGTCGGCGGGCAGTTTCAGCTTGCTCAGCACGTGGTCGGCCAACCGGCTGCCCTTGGACACTTCGAAGGAGAGCACGTTCACTCCGGCACCGGGCAACTGGACCTGGGCGCGCAGTCGGCCGCGCCGGACGTGCTTGAGGATTTCCTGGGCGGTGATGATGCGCTTGTTGATGCCGATGTCCAGACCGATGGTCTTGACGATGGGCATGTACTCGGCCTTCTGGATCATGGTGATGGTGCGTCCCACGCCCAGATGCTTGGCCACCAGACTGGTGATGATGTTCTTTTCTTCCTCGTCGGTCAGGGCCAGAAAGGTGTCCATGTCGCCCAGGGCTTCCTGGGCCATGGCGTCGATTTCCTTGCCGGCGGTTTCAAAGACCATCACGCCCGGCAGTTCCTCGGCCAGCTGGAAGCTGGTGCGCTCGCCCTCCCCTTTCAGGCAGAAGAGCTTGAGGTTGATGCCCTTCACGGGGCTCAGCGCACGGGCCACCAGCACGGCAATGGGCGTGGAGCCCAGAATCATCACGTTGTGACTGGCACGGTCGTGGACTCCGCTGGCCTGGATCAGGGCTACCGTATCGCCGTCGGGCACGGCCATGGTGATCGTGTCACCGGCCTGCAGGGTTGCATTGCCCGTGGGAATGGTGCTGACGCCACGGCGCAGCACGGCGGTCACCCGAAAGGTGAGATGGCTCAGCTTGCGGGCCAGGGTGGACAGGTTGCAGCCATCGAAGATGCTGCCTTTGGCCACGTCCAGTGAAATCATCCGGATGCGGCCACCGGCCAGCTCCTGGAAATCCTTGAGCCCGCTGTGCATCACCAGCTCGGTGATGGTGCGCGCGCTTTCTTTCTCGGGATTCACGCAGAGGTCGGCCAGCTGCATCGCCAGCACTTCCTTCGAGAACTCGTCGTTGCGGATGCGCGCGATGCGATTGCCCACGCCCAGCTTGGCGGCCACATTGCAGGAGAGTGCATTGATCTCGTCGATGCTGGTGGCCGCGATGAAATAGTCGGCACCGCCGACGTCGGCACTCTGGAGGCGCGAGAGGCTGGTGGCACTGCCCTCGTAGGCGGCCAGGTCCAGACGCTCGCTGAGCGCGTCCAGACGCCCACGATTGGTATCGATCAGGATCAGCTCGTTGCGGTCGCGGCAGAGATACTGGGCCAGGTAGCTGCCCACGTCGCCGGCCCCGATGATCACGATTTTCACAGCAGCCCCGTTCCATTGTCCACACGGCGTCGACCGGGTTCCGGGGACTGGGCCGAAGCCGCAGGCAGGCGGCCCAGACTGCGCAGGGTGTCTTCCACCAGATGCTCGCGCACAGCCAGCCGCAGCTCTTCAAGTCCGGCCAGACTGGCCAATGGATCACGGCTCTCCAGCAGACTGTGTCCTGTCACGCGCGAGAAGCCCGGTGTGTCCTCCGGGGCGGCACCGTCCCTCAGCACCAGAATGCAGCGTTCGGTGCGGCCCACCTCCAGCATGCCGAGGATCGCCTCCCGCAGGGGGCGCGGCAGCTCACCCCGCACGGTTTCCAGTATCCCGAAGTCGTGGGTCCACTGGAAACAGGCCTGGAAGTTGGCTGGCATCAGCCCTGCGTGTTCGTCCAGGCAGCGCTCGGCCCGGTGCGTGTACATGGATGGCAACACGCGCTCAGCTCCGGGGTTCGATGCTGTCCACACCCATGAAAGGCCGCAGGGGCGGTGGGATTTCCAGTCCGCCATCTTCGCGCTGCCAGGTTTCCAGCAGGGCCACGATCAGACGACTGGTGGCCAGGCCACTGCCGTTGAGCGTGTGCACGAAACGCGGCTTGCCGCCCGCTTCCTTGAAACGGATGTTGGCGCGGCGCGCCTGGAAGTCCTCGAAATTGCTGCAGCTCGAGCATTCGAGATAACGCTGCTCGCCCGGGCTCCAGACCTCAAGGTCATAGGTCTTGGCGCTGGCGAAACTTGTGTCACCCGTGCAGAGAGTCAGCACCCGATAGTGCAGGTCCAGTTTCCGGAGCACGGTTTCCGCGTTGGCGGTCAGCTTCTCCAGCTCCTCCCAGGACTCCTCCGGTCGGGTCAGTTTGACCAGTTCCACCTTGTTGAACTGGTGAGTGCGCAGAAAGCCTCGCACGTCGCGTCCGTAACTGCCCGCCTCGCGCCGGAAGCAGGGGCTGTAGCCACAGTAGCGCACGGGCAGATCGGCCGCATCCAGAATCTCGCCGGCGTGGATGTTGGTGATGGGCACCTCGGCGGTGGGAATCAGCCAGAGGTCATCGCGCTCGCAGTGATACATGTCGTCGTGCATCTTGGGCAACTGGCCCGTGCCGGTCATCGAGGCGGAATTGACCACGAAGGGCGGCATCACCTCGGTATACCCGTGTTCGCGACTCTGCAGATCGAGCATGAAGTTGATGATGGCACGCTCGAGCCGCGCTCCCAGCCCCGTGTAGAGCGGAAAGCCACTGCCGCTGATCTTGGTGCCGCGCGGAAAATCGAAGAGCCCCAGGGACTCGCCCAGACGTATGTGATCCAGCACCTGGAAGTTCTGGGTCTTCTTGCTGCCCCATTCGCGTTCGACGCGGTTCTCCTTGTCGCTGTGCCCCACGGGCACGCTGGCGTGGGGAGCGTTGGGAATCACCATCAGCAGGTTCTGCTGGGTCTCCTCCAGTTCCTTGAGCTGAAGGTCCAGCTCGCGGATGCGCTCGGCAATGCGCCGGGTCTCGGCCATCGCGCCCTCGGCGTTCTCGCCGCGCTTCTGGGCGGCCGCGATCTCGCGCGAGGCCGTGTTGCGTTCGGCCTTGAGGCTTTCGACCTCAACGATCAGGGTGCGGCGCTTCTCGTCCAGACCCAGGATCTCGCTGAAATCCACCGTGACGTTCTTGGTATTGATCCGGCGCTGAAGCTCTTCCGGCTCACTGCGGATCTGCTTGATGTCGAGCATGGTGCATCCTTGCTTTGAAAAACCGGACCGCCGGGTTGCACCGGCGGCTCGGGGTTCGGGTGATACTCAATCGGGCGCGCGGGCTCTCAGCCTCCGGTCATGATGAACACGGGGCTGCCCAGGAAGTCACGATAGACCGGGCGCAGACGGTCACGGTCGTAGTGGCGTGACACATCCACCAGTTTCTTGGAGCTGGTGATCGTGTTCACCGGGACATGGTCGTAGGCGCCCCGGCGCACGCAGACCAGACGCCCGGACGCCCCCTGGGTGACCAGGTCCATCGCGATGTTGCCAAAGGCCATGGGCACGATGGCATCCACGGAGTCGGGGTCGCCACAGCGAACCAGGTACCCCAGTTTCTGATAGATCACGTTGATCCGGCGGCCCTTGTTGAACTGGGCGCTGCGGTCCTTGATCATCGCGGCCAGCTTCTCACCGATGCCGCCCAGCTTGCGGTGACCGAACATGTCGGTCTCGGCTCCCTCGAAAGCCATGTCGTCCTGTCCGCGGAAGGTCGCGCCTTCGCTGATCAGCACCACGCTGTACTTGCTGGGGTTGATCCGGCGGTCCTCGACCAGCAGCTGGGTCAGGTGATCCACGTCGAAGGGATGCTCGGGAATCACGCAGCGATTGGCCGCACCGGCCATGGTGGGCAGCAGCGCGGTGAATCCCGCGTAGCGGCCGAAGACCTCGAGCACCAGAATGCGCTCATGGCTGCCGGCGCTGGTGCGCAGGGCCCGGGTCATCTCGATGGTGCGCGTGACACAGGTACTGAATCCGATGCAGTAGTCCGTGCCGGGCACGTCGTTGTCCATGGTCTTGGGAATGGCGATCACGCGCACTCCCTCCTTGTGCATGCGTTCCCCGTAGGACAGGGTATCGTCGCCCCCGATCGGGATCAGGGTATCGATGCCAAGGAACTCCAGGTTGGCCAGCACTTCGGGGGTCAGGTCCGCCGTGGTGGCTCCGTCGCCGGGCTGGCCGTACTTCTCGACAAGGTGCTCGGGAATCAGGTTGAGAGGCACGTGACTGGGCCGCGTGCGCGAGGTGTGCAGGAAGGTGCCTCCCGTGCGGGCGGCCCGGTTGACCAGATCTTCGGTCAACTGCATCACGCAGTCGTTCTCGTCGATGGGTCGGTCACGCTGGAGATCGATCAGACCGGCCCAGCCACGCCGGATGCCCACCACGCGGTAGCCGTCGCGCAGCGCGCGCACGGTCAGAGCCCGGATGGCGGGGTTCAGGCCGGGGACGTCGCCACCGCCCGTCAGTATGCCGATCGTCCCTTTGTGGGACTTGAGTGCAGCCATGCGTCCTCCAATGGAATTGGCGTCAGGCGGGGGAGTGATTCCGCCCCCCGCGGACAATGGCGGCCAAGTTAGCAATTGCTTTCCCCAGAGTCGGAGTCGTGCTCGATCAGACCGGCAGCGGCAGACCGAATTCCTGCTCTTCCAGGGCTACTTCGCGGGCGAGATCGGGTGGATAGATCAAGTCCAGTCCGGGCACCTGGGTCTGTGGACTGCTGAGCATGAAACTGCGCAGGCATTCCTGGAACAGTGTGCCGTAGCTGGAGGCGCGGTCGGTGGCGATGACTGCCTGCAGCTTGAACAGGCGCTCGTCGACCTTCACGAACGCCAGCCGGGTCAGCACGCGCTGCCCCTTGTGGATCACGGTGGTCAGCGCCTCGCAGGCATCCATGTTGCGAATGCGAACCGTTTCCATCTCCTGAACCTGGAACTGCAGGTGAGTCAGGCTGTGCTCGCTGGCTTGCAGCAACTGCAGGGTGAAGTCCCGGATGTTCAGCCCCCCATCGATTTCATGGCTGGAAATCGCGATCGAGGCGCCGTGTTCATCCCGCGGGTCCTCCCGGCTGAAGAGCTCATGCCCGGCACGCTCCTGCTGGATCCAGCCCTGGGGCAGGCTGATCCGGAATTCCTCCTTCTCCACGATCTGCCAATGCACCATCCGGTACTCGCGGTCGTGATCGTAGTAGATCCATTCGCCCTTGGGCATGCCGTGAAGAAAACGCCCGATGGCGCTGCGACTGCCCTGCAGGTCCCAGAACTTCCAGAGTCCGGTCTGCAGACCTTCACGGGCGGAGCCGGCCGCCATCAGTTTTCCATTGCGATGATAGGTGCGCACCTTGCCTTCTCCGCCGCTGAGCACACAGCGGTCGTAGCTTTGGCGCGGCAGACCGCTTGGCCAGGTGATCAGAATTTTCTGGGTGCTCATGGGGAGCTTATCGGCTGGGGAGTGGCGCAGGTCAACAGACAAAACGAGTTGTCAGGAACGGGTTCGTCGGCCCTCACACAGGCTCAGGTCAGGCTGTCGCGGCGATGCCAGGAGAAGTTGAGCAGCACCCCCAGAATCAGCAGGGTGGTGAGCACGAAACTGCCCCCATAGGTCAGGAAGGGCATGGGCAGACCCGTGACGGGCATGATGCCCAGAGTCATGCCCGCATTCACCAGCACGTGAAAGAACAGCACGGAGGACAGTCCGGTCATCACGAGGGCACAGTAGCCATTGCGATGCCCCAGCCCCACCACCATCGCGCGAACAAGCAGGACGGTGAACAACGCCAGAACCGTGGATGCCCCCAGGAATCCCCACTCCTCGGCCAGCACGCTGAAGATGAAGTCCGTGTGGCGTTCGGGCAGGAAATCCAGCTGGGTCTGGGTGCCCTGCAACCAGCCCTTGCCGAAGAGCCCCCCACTGCCAACGGCCACCTTGGACTGAATGATCTGGTAACCCGCCCCCAGGGGATCGGCTTCGGGATTGAGAAAGGTCAGAATGCGCTTCTGCTGGTACTCGTGCAGCAGCCCCCAGAGTGCGGGCAAGGAGAATCCGACGGTGGCGGTCAGCCCCAGGATGCCGAAGTTCAGCAGCAGCCCGATCTCGGAATACCAAAGCACCACGGCCAACAGCAGAATGAAGCCCAGCAGCATGAAGATGCTGGTGCTGAGCAGAATCGCCACCAACGGGGCAATCAGAAACAGCGCCCAGGACCAGGGCAGACCGGCACGGATCAGCATGGGAAAGATCACGAAGCCGTAGATCAGGGCGGTCCCCAGGTCGGGTTGCAAGAGCACAAGGAACAGTGGTGTGCCGGCGATCAGCAGAGCGGCGGCGATGTTGCGGAAGCGACTCAGGTCCATGCGGTTGTCGGAAAGGAACCGTGCCAGGGCCAGCACAAGGGCGAACTTGCCCAGCTCGGAGGGCTGGAAATGCAGGGGCCCGATCGCGATCCAGCGCTCGGCACCCATGCCCACGACGCCCATGATCTTTACCGCCAGCAGCAACAGCAGACTGGCGCCATAGACCACCCATGACGTGGCGAACCAGAATCCGGGCGGCAACAGCGCCGCGACCAACAGGACCGGCAATCCCAGCAGATACCAGATCGCCTGGCGCACGGCGTAGTTTTCCACCTGGTTGGCCGACGCACTGGCCAGCACGAGCAGCCCCGCGCCCATCAGAGCCAAAGCACTGAGGAACAGGGTCCAGTCGAATTTGCGGATGAAGGTGCTCAGCACGTTGGCCCCGGTGGTCTCGGATCAGCGCTCCAGCTGACGTTGGTGCCTGCCGCGCCGTGCTGGATGGATGTGGCGCGCCTGCACCCTGTGTCGTGTCTGCACCTAGACGTGAGGGTGCACCACTTCTTCCAGTTTCAGTCCGGTCAGGTTCTCGATGCCGCGTATCAGGTAGATCAGGGCAAGGACCATGACCAGCAGCGAGGGCAGGACGTTCACGGGAAAACTGAGCGCGGTCATCCGGCCCAGTTCGTTGTTGAAGGCCTCGCTGCCCGAAGGACTCACCACGATGAAGCGTGCCAGCAGGTAATTGGTGGTCGCGGACACCAGAAAACTGGCGGCCAGGATCCAGTTGCTCACATTCAGGCGCTTGCGATAGGCTGTTTCGTGGCCGCGTTCGGCCAGGGCGGTATGAACGCGCCGCGTGTCAATCAACTTCTCGACAAGGGTGGCGACCACGGGCCAGCGAGTCCAGCGCGAGATCGCGATGCCCACCCCGATCGCCAGAGGGATCGCGGCTTCCTTGATCGCGATCCAGGAAGGATCCAGCTTCAGCAAGCCGATTCCGCCCGTGAGCAGAACCGAGATCACGCCCAGCACGGAGATCGGACTCAGGCGCTTCTCGCGCCAAAGACCCCAGAGCCCCCATCCGAGAGGCAGGGACAAGGCGAACACAAGTGCGGCCGTATTGCCCAGACGGTGACTCAGTTTCATCAGGATCAACGCGGGCAGGACGATGTTGATCAACAGGTTCAGCAGCGGATGCTCGCGGGTTGCGGGCTTCGCCGGTCGTGTGCTTTCCTGCTCGTCATCAGGCCTGTTCATGCAATCTCCGGCAATGCGGCTGGAATGACTCGTTCGGAGTCGCCGGCGCGAATATACCTTTAGCCTTGCGGCTTTCCTTCCGGGCTTCACACTCCCGGCTCCGTCATTCGCACAGAGTCCGTGTCAGAATGGACACTTCCGTGAGGACTTTCTGCCCCGGAATCCTGACCTCTGTTGTCGCGTAGCAGCCCCACCAATATTGGAGTGACAATGCCTGCAGTCGATGAAAACACCAACGCCCCCCTGCTGCTGGTGATCGAGGATGACCAGGACCTTGCCGGCCTGCTGTCCCTGCATCTGGGAGATCAGGGTTACCGGGTCGTGATCGCGGGTGACGGTCCGGCGGGCCTTGAGCTCTTGCGCGGCAATGCGGCCGCGCTTGTGGTGCTGGACATCATGCTGCCGGGGATGGATGGCTTCGAGGTCTGCCGCCAGATCCGGGCGCACGATGGCTCGATCCCGGTCATGATGCTGACGGCCCGTTCCGAAGAGCTGGACAAGGTGCTGGGCCTGGAACTGGGTGCCGACGATTACATGACCAAACCCTTCTCGATCCGGGAACTGGTGGCCCGCGTGCGTGCCCTGCTGCGCCGCGCGGAACAGAATGGGTCGTCCGCGGTGCTGGCGGAAGGGGTGCTGGACCATGGCGACCTCCAGGTTGACCTGCGACGCCGCAGGGTCAGCCTCGCTGGTCAATCCATCGACCTGACGACCCGTGAATTCGAGCTGCTGCTGCTTTTCGCCCGCAATCCGGGCATCGCCTTTTCGCGCCAGGAGCTGCTGGATCGTGTCTGGGGCTACCAGTACGGCGGTTACAGTCATACGGTGAATTCCCACATCAACCGTCTGCGCAGCAAACTGGAAGCCGACCCGGCCAATCCCCGCTGGATCGAGACGGTCTGGGGCCTGGGCTATCGCTTTCGTGACACACACGATGGAGACCCCGCATGAACTTTCTGCGTACCCGTTTCACGGCCCAGTTGGCCCTGCTCTTTCTTGTGCTGATTCTGGGACTGGGCTTTTCGTTGAGCGTGCTCACCATCAAGGCGATGCGGATGTTCAATGATGAGACCGAACAGAAGCTCAACCGGACCCTGGCGCATGAGATGGCAATGGAGTTCGCCCCTTTCCTGGGAGACCGAATCGATGTGGAACGCATCGAAGAACGCATCGCCTACCTCACGGGCATCAATCGGCGCATCGAGATCTACCTGCTGAGCAGCACGGGCATGATCAAGGCGTCCTTCGTCAGCGACAACCAGCGCCTGGAACGCAGCACCGTGGATTTGGCACCGCTGAAGGCCTTCGAACGGGGCGACGCGGTGCCGATCCTGGGCGAAGACCCGCTTTCGGCCCAGCGTCTGAAGCCCTTCTCCGCTACCGAAATCGAGATCATGGGCGAGAAGCACTGCTGGCTGTATGTGATCCTGGGTGGCCAGGAAGTGGAGAATGTGGCGGGCATGCTCAGCACCAGCTACATCGCGAAGACGACCCTGCGCGGACTGCTGCTGATTCTGCTGGTGACGGGCGTGGTGGGCCTGCTGCTGTTCACGCTGCTGACCCGCAGACTGCGCGTGCTGTCCGAAGTGATGGGCGATTTCCATCAGGGACGCCTCGACCGGCGGGTTCCCGCACCGGCGCTCGACGAGGTAGGGCAACTCGGTTCGCGATTCAATGACATGGCGGATACCATCGTGTCCAACATGGACGAATTGCGCAAGACGGATCGCCTGCGTCGCGAACTGATCGCCAATGTGAGTCACGACCTGCGCAGCCCGCTGGCATCAATCCAGGGCTACCTGGAAACACTGGTGATGAAGAATGATACCCTGGGGCCCGAAGACCGTGGCCGTTACCTTGACATCAGCCTTCAGAACACACGCAGTCTCGGATCTCTGGTGAACCAGTTGTTCGAGCTCTCCAAACTGGACGCTCGTCAGGTGGAACCCGAGATGGAACGGTTCTCGATTGCCGAACTGCTCCAGGACCTTGTGATGCAGTATGACGCACGCGCCAAAGAAGCAGGTCTCATCCTGGAACTGGACCGCCCCACGGCACTCTCCCCCGTGCTGGGCGACATCGCGCTCGTGGAACGCGTACTGACAAACCTGCTGGACAATGCCCTGCGTTATACTCCCGCGGGCGGACGAGTCTCCATCATTCCCGCCGACACCTTGCAGGGAGTCCGGATCGAAGTGCGTGATACAGGCGCCGGGATTTCCGCCGAAGATCTGCCAAGAATCTTCGAGCGCTTCTTCCGGGTGGAAAAGAGCCGAGGCCGGGGCCGAGGCGGTGCCGGCCTCGGCCTGGCGATCTGCAAGAAAATCGTCGAACTGCACGGTGGTCTGCTTGAAGTCCGTTCGACACTCGAGCAGGGCACGACATTCGCATTCATTCTGCCACATGCGCGCCAGCTCGGGCAATGAACGAGCCTACTCAAGCTCCATCTGGTCCATCAGCATTTCCTGGAAACCGACGGTCCGGAATCCGGCCGGTACCTTGAACAGGCTTGCATCCAGTTGGCCGCGCTCGAGGACATTCGTCCGGGTGGACCGCACTGCCTGCCCGTACTGGTACTCAACCGTCTTGACCGGGAAACCGGTGTAGGTGTCGATTGCTGACGGATCATCCAGATCATGCACCTGCTCCAACTCTCCCCCGAGTTCGGTCATGTACTCTGCAAGCGACTTGAAAGCCGCCACATCCTTGGCACTCAATCCGACAGCTTCAGCGGATACAGTCCAGGTTTCTTCTTCCAGGACTCCCTCTCGGGTCCCGCGATAATGGTGGCAGGACCAGTCATCCAATGTGACACCCCGCGCCACCAGAGACCAGTTCAATGGATCGCTTGCACCAGAATCAAGATCCGTAGCCTGGGGTGCATACTGATCCATCAATGCCTGCTCCTCGGGACTCAGGGAGGAACGGATTTCAGCCATCATGGCTTCCATGTCCACACCTGCAGCCCCGGCCATGGCATCCTCGCCCAAGGCGGCCTGCATTCCGTGGGCCATGTCCTTCAGCTCAGCCAGACTCACCTGAGTCACCACTGAATTGCCGGGATCAACCATCCTGAACACATGGTCATTGGCGGAAAACAGGAAAACCAATGGTTCTTCGGAATCCTCGACACGCATCTCTCCATCCTGAATCCAGATCAATACACGCGAGGTGCTCTGATCGGCCAGGTCCGTGGTGACTTCTTCCAGCTGGACACCCGCAAAACCGCAAAGGACCATACCCTGCAGCAAGATCAGGGCAATCAAGATTCGCTTCATGGTCTTCTCCTGAAATAGTTGTCCCAATCTACCAATGCATCACACATCCCCAAGCACCCGCTCACCCATTGCGGTCTCCCCCGAAACACGCGCTGGTATCCACTCGCACGTCCACCAGGCCAACGCGAACAACCAGCACCGCCAAAAACAGGAAACGCCCCACGAAGGGGCGTTTCGAATGAAAACCAGGCGGCGACCTACTCTCCCACACAATCGCTCATGCAGTACCATCGGCGCTGGCGGGCTTAACTTCTCTGTTCGGGATGGGAAGAGGTGTGACCCCGCCGCTATGGCCACCTGAATATTTTTGAATCCAGGCATGCAGATGTCAACTCGTTGTTTGGTCAATCCAGACGTTCTGTTCACCGTCCTGGTGGTCCACCAAGACATCTGGGAACCCCCACCGAACATGTCGGAAGGGAAAATTAAATCAAGTCACACGGCCGATTAGTACGACTCGGCTGAACACATTGCTGTGCGTACACCTGTCGCCTATCAACGTCATCATCTCTGACGGGCCTGAAGTGAGAACTGATCTTGTAGTTGGTTTCGCACTTAGATGCTTTCAGCGCTTATCCTTGCCGAAGGTGGCTACCCAGCCATGCCATTGGAATGACAACTGGTGCACCAGAGCTTCGTCCGCACCGGTCCTCTCGTACTTGGTGCAGCTCTACTCAATTCTCATACGCCCGCGACGGATAGGGACCGAACTGTCTCACGACGTTCTGAACCCAGCTCACGTGCCGCTTTAATTGGCGAACAGCCAAACCCTTGGGACCTTCTACAGCCCCAGGATGCGACGAGCCGACATCGAGGTGCCAAACCGCTTCGTCGATGTGAACTCTTGGAAGCGATAAGCCTGTTATCCCCAGGGTACCTTTTATCCTTTGAGCGACGGCATTTCCACGCATAACCGCCGGATCACTAAAGCCTGCTTTCGCACCTGCGCGACGTGTAAGTCTTGCAGTCAAGCTCCCTTATGCTTTTACACTCTTCGCACGATTGCCGACCGTGCTGAGGGAACCTTTGCGAGCCTCCGTTACATTTTGGGAGGCGACCGCCCCAGTCAAACTACCCGCCTGACACTGTCCCGGATGTGGATTCACACACCGCGGTTAGAATTTCACCAAAGCAAGGGTGGTATTTCAAGGTTGACTCCCCGACCACTGGCGTGGCCGGATCACCGTCTCCCACCTATCCTACACATGCTAGGGTAAAACACAATATCAGGTTATAGTAAAGGTCCATGGGGTCTTTCCGTCCTGTCGCGGGTAGCCGGCATCTTCACCGACATTGCAATTTCACCGATTCCGTGGTTGAGACAGCGCCCAAATCGTTACACCATTCGTGCAGGTCGGAACTTACCCGACAAGGAATTTCGCTACCTTAGGACCGTTATAGTTACGGCCGCCGTTTACTGGGGCTTCGGTTCAAAGCTGCCGTCCGAAGACTTGACCTCTTCCCTTAACCTTCCAGCACCGGGCAGGTGTCACACCCTATACAGCGTCTTACGACTTCGCAGAGTGCTATGTTTTTGGTAAACAGTCGCTTGGGCCTGGTCACTGCGGCCCCCGTGAAAGCCGGACGCGAAGTCCATTTCCCACAAGGGCACTCCTTCTCCCGAAGTTACGGAGTTAATTTGCCGAGTTCCTTAACCACGGTTCTATCGATCACCTGAGGATACTCACCCCATCTACCTGAGTCGGTTTACGGTACGGTCAGCTAACATCTCGCTTAGAGGCTTTTCCTGGCAGCATGATTAGGGGCAGTTCATGAGCTTGCGCTCTCCCATTCGCGCCTCGGGTATACTGTGACGGATTTGCCTATCACAACCCCACACGCTTAGACCGGCAATCCAGTGTCCGGCTGCCCTTTCACTTCTGCGTCCCCCCATCGCTCAAACGATGCGTCGCTGGTACGGGAATATTAACCCGTTTTCCATCGCCTACGCCTTTCGGCCTCGGCTTAGGGTCCGACTAACCCTCCGCAGATTATCTTTACAGAGGAATCCTTGGACTTTCGGTGGGAAGGTTTCTCGCCTTCCTTATCGTTACTCATGCCAGCATAATCGTTTCTGTCTCCTCCAGCATGGATCGCTCCACACCTTCGACGGTTAACAGAATGCTCCCCTACCGCACGTGTACAAGTACACATGCCCATGGTTTCGGCGGTGGTTTTGAGTCCCGAAAATTATCGGCGCCGGACTACTCGACCAGTGAGCTATTACGCACTCTTTAAAGGGGTGGCTGCTTCTAAGCCAACCTCCTGGTTGTCTGGGCGGTCCAACATCCTTATTCACTTAAACCACACTTGGGGGCCTTAACCGTTGGTCTGGGTTGTTTCCCTTTCGACTACGAAAGTTATCTCACGCAGTCTGACTCCCGATCTAAACATGACGGCATTCGGAGTTTATCAGGGTTTGGTACCCGGGTGAGGGCCCTAGTCCTGCCAGTGCTCTACCTCCGTCAGTCAACAATCGAGGCTAGCCCTAAAGCTATTTCGGGGAGTACGAGCTATCTCCAGGTTTGATTAGCCTTTCACCCCTACCCACAGCTCATCCAATGACTTTTCAACGTCACCTGGTTCGGTCCTCCAGTTCCTTTTACAGAACCTTCAACCTGGCCATGGGTAGATCACCTGGGTTCGCGTCTGCCGCAACATACTTTCGCCCTATTCAGACTCGCTTTCGCTATGGCTCCGGTGCTGAACACCTTAACCTGCATGCTACGAGCAACTCGCTGGCTCATTATGCAAAAGGCACGCGGTCACCCCGCAAG
>JACKCN010000001.1:945000-1047445 GCA_020634015.1 Candidatus Delongbacteria bacterium
AGGGCGACAGACAGGTCTTCGTGCGCGGCCGGTGCGGGGTTGCCAAGGCACCCGGCGGAGGTGCTCCTCCCGGTCCGATGGCGGTCGTTCCCGGGTCCGCAGCCCGCGGAGCAGCCGGCACGAAGGTCAGGGGTTCCACCAGACGTCAAGGCAGGAAACGGAGGCAGGAAGGCGAGACCGAGAATGCGCCCGCTGCCGGAAAGGCCCCAAAGTAAGAAGAAGCCAGCAACTGACACAGGTTGCCCGGAATGGCAGAATGGAGGTTCAGGAATTGAGCTGGAGTGGCTCCGGGCTTTCCTGCCAGCGTTTGAGCCGCGAGTAGAGAGTCGGCAGGGAAATGCCCAGTTCGCGGGCCGCCTGGCGCTTGTCCCCGGGGTGGCGCCGCAGGGCGTCAGCCACGGCCTGTCGTTCGGCGCGCTCGGTGATGGCCCGCAGTTCGGGCTGCTCCGCCACCATGGTGGGCCGGTCGGTGCCAATGGGTCGGCACAGCCGTTCGAGGGCCTGCCTGCGTTCCTGGCGTGACATCCGCACGAGCTGGCGCAAGCGAAACCGCAGTTCGCGGATGTTGCCCGGCCAGCTCCAGGCGGCCAGCAATGACTGGGACTCGGCGGAACAGAGGTCCTGGGCCCCGTCTCCATCGGGCAGCTCCAGCAGGAATGCCTGGCACAACAATGGAAGATCCTCGAGACGCTCGCGCAGCGCAGGCAGGCGCAATGGCTCACCCCCCATCCGGAACAGCAGATCCTGGCGGAAACCGTTGTCCAGCAAGCGGCTTTCTTCATTGGTGGCGGCCACCAGGCGAAAGTGGGCCTGGCGAGGTCGCGAATCCCCCACCCGATAGTACTCGCCACTCTCCAGCAGGCGCAGCAGCTTGGCCTGGAGGCCGGGAGGCATCGCTCCGAACTCATCCAGGAACAGTGTGCCGCCTTCGGCGCGCTCCACCAGCCCCCGCCGCTCGCGCGCTCCGGTGAAGGCACCCGCAGTGCAGCCGAACAATTCACTTTCGGCAAGGCTGAGCGGCAGACCCGCGCAATTCAGGCAGACCATGGCCGCACCCGAGCGGGGCGAGTGCTCATGCAGGTAACGGGCAGCCAGCTCCTTGCCGGTGCCACTCTCCCCGCTGAGCAGTACCGGATCGCCATGATGGGCGGCCCGGGACAGGCGCGCCAGCATGGATTGGAAAGCCGGCGAGCGCCCCAGCATGGCACCGTGGCGATAGCTTTCCACCAGCAGGCGACGGGCCAGCCGTCCGTGTTCCAGTCTGGGTGCACCCTCTTCCGCCAGGGTCTGCAGCAAGGTGCCCAGCGGAGCTTCGGCGGACTGGCAGGCGCTGGCTTCGGCCACAACGCGGGCCAGCTCGGGCGCCTTGCCCATCAGCAGCAGCGGGATCGCCCTCAGGATCAGCAGCAAGACACGGGCGTCGCCCCGCTGCCCCGCCACCTGCTGCTCCAGACGGTGTGCCAGCGTCTCGGCACTGCGGAAACGCCCGGCTGCCAGAAGCTCCGGTATTTCCAGAGCACGGGACAGACGCTCGCGCCAGACCCCGGGCTGGTTTCCGGAAGACCCGAGCAATCCCGGCAGTTCATGGGCAGGGTCGCTCAGCAGGGAGCGCAGCCTTGCGGCCCATTGCCGATCCGCGACGGCCCCCTCTTCCAACAGTGTCAGCAGGCGGTCCAGATCGTCCAGGCGCAGCCGCTCGAGGCAACCCAGAGCGCGCTCGCGCAATGCGGCCTGCAGGCTCTCCTCCGGAAAGGAGCCCAGCAGTGGATCACCGTGCGGAACACCTTCCGCACTGGCTTCGACCTCCCGCATGCATTCCGCGGCCAAGGGCAACCAATGTCGGCCGGGGCGCGCCCGCTCGATCCACTCCTGCTCCGCGATCACCGTGCCTCCCTGCCCTGTCCCGTGCGCCCTGCGGCCATTTCGCATCGTCGCCCAATCTGCCACCGGGCAACTGGCACAAACAGAGGGCCGAGCACAAGGCACGAAGAATCTGGCCTCGCGTGTGTGCGACTCTGGACATCCGGGCAAATCCGGCACGGTTCCACCCGTGGTTCCCCTCGTGACGGTTCCCTAAGTTGGCCCGCGTTGCGAACGGCCCCGATCCGATCCCAGCGCCAGGCAGGAATCCAGCATGTCCCACAACCAACTTCCGCCGGGCATTCCCGCCCGGGTCCACTTCTCCGGCATCGGGGGGGCTGGCATGAGCGCTCTGGCGATCGTGCTGGCCGAGGCGGGCTGCAGCGTCAGCGGCTCCGACCGCGATCGCACGCCCGTGACACAGGACCTGGAAGCCCGCGGTATCCGCATCACCACCGACCAGACCCGGGTGCCCCTGGAATGGAACCCCCAACTGGTGGTACGCACGGCGGCCATGCGCACGGATCACCCCGAAATCCTCTCGGCCCTCGCGGCCGGTCTGCCCGTGATCAAACGGGCCGAGCTGCTGGGCCTGTTCAGCGAATGCGCCCACAGCATCGCCGTGGCCGGCACACACGGCAAGACCACCGTGACGGCCATGCTGTCCTGGACACTGGATGCCTGCGGCCTGGAGCCGGGCTGGTTCATCGGCGCACGCCTGAACAGTCTGCCCCAGGGACGGCTGGGCGCGGGAAACTACCGCGTGCTGGAGGCCGACGAGTTCGACCGCTCCTTCCTGACCCTCAGCCCCGCACATCTGCTGGTGACACACCTGGACTGGGACCACGTGGACATCTACCCCCGCCCCGCAGACCTTT
Source organism: Candidatus Delongbacteria bacterium (assembly GCA_020634015.1). NCBI lineage: Bacteria > Candidatus Delongiibacteriota > Candidatus Delongbacteria bacterium. The sequence continues at coordinate 947,739 of JACKCN010000001.1, forward strand.
ACTCGGCGATGGACCAGCTGGTGGCCCAGGTCCGTCTGGACCCGGTGATCCTGCAGGTCTCCGGCGAGCCCGCCGACCTGGCCTGGCGGCCCCGGAACAGACGCACCGTGCTCGTGGGCGAACACGCCGACTGCGACTACCGCCTGCAGTCCGGCAACGGGATCTGGAGCCTGGTCCGTCAGACGGCCGCAGGTGGCAGCCTGGAGTTCACGCCTCCCCTGCCCGGGCGTCACAACCGCCTGAATGCGGCCCAGTGCCTGGCCTGGATCTGGGAACACGAGAGCGTGCTGGGCATTCCCGTGAGCCGCGCGGCAGAAGCGCTGCAAGGATTCCACGGTCTGCTGCGGCGCTTCCAGACCGTCTGGCAGGGCAACGGGCGCCTGCTGCTGGATGACTACGCCCACCACCCCAGCGAGATCGCCGCCTTCATCCAGGCTGCACGCGAACTGGCACCCACGCGCCTGACCGTGATCCATCAACCGCATACCTACAGCCGGGTGCGGGCCTTCTGCCGTGAGACGGCCGAGGCACTGGCCGGGGCCGACCGCGTGATCACCTGGCCGGTCTTCGCCGCCCGTGAAGCCGCCGTGGACGGGGTGACCCATCGTTCCTTCCTGCCCTGGATGGAGAGTCATCCGGACGCCCGCGCGCTGGACACTCCCGACGAACTGCTGCAGCTGCTGGAAAACACCCGTCCCGGCGAGCTGGTGGCCACCGTGGGCGCGGGCGATTTGTACCGGCTGCACCGCGCGATCATTTCCGTGCTGGAAAGGGGACCCGCATGAGCATTGACTTCGCCAAGCTGAGCGCCAACGGCAACGACTTCGTGGCCATGGACAACCGCGAGGGACAGGTGCCCCTCGAGCGCCCCGGTCTGGTCGCCTGGCTGTGTGACCGCAGGCGCGGAGTGGGAGCCGATGGACTGCTGCTGGTGGAGCACGCCCAGGACGCGGACTTCCGCATGCGCATCTTCAACCCGGACGGCAGCGAGGCGGACATGTGCGGCAACGGGGCGCGAGCTTGCGCCGAATACGCCGCGACCCTGGGCATCGGAGGGCAGGAACTGACCTTCCAGACCAGGGCAGGACTGCAGCGGGTCAGACGCCAGCAGGGACAGAGCACGCTCTGGATCGGACGCATCGTCGAAGACCCGGGTCACCTGAAACGGCTGGAGGCGGATGCCCGTCTGGTGGCCAGCATTCAGCCCGCGCGCCTGCTGGGCTTCCTGCGGGTGGGAGTTCCGCATTGCGTGCTGGCCGTGAATGATCTGGGCACCTTTCCCATCGAACGCATCGGACCGGCCGTGCGCCATCATCCCAGTTTCGACCCCGAAGGCAGCAACGTGATCTTCGTGCAGCGTCTCGACTCGGGTCATGTGCGGGTGCGTGCCTGGGAGAAGGGCGTGGAGGGCGAGACCGAGGGCTGTGGCACGGGCTGCATCGCCGCCTGTGTGCTGCTGGCCCGGGCGGGCGTGGTGCAGTCACCCATTGACGCCAGCATGGCCGGCGGTGTGATGCGCGTGGGCGAAGATGAGCGGGGCTGGCATTTCTCGGGCGAGGTGCATCGCGCGTTCGAGGGCCGGCTGGATCTGCCCGGGTCACTTGGCTGAACGGTGCGGCCGGGGACCCTCAGTAGGCGCCTTCCTGGGCGGCCACCACTCCCAGAGTCTTGATCAGGATGCGCAGGTCCAGCCAGATCGTCCAGTTGCGGATGTAGTACATGTCCAGGCGCACCCGGTCCTCGAAGTCCAGGTCGCTGCGTCCGCTGACCTGCCAGAGGCCGGTCAGACCCGGGCGGATGCTCATGAAATTGCGCTGCCAGTGCCCGTACTTGTCGTACTCGACCTCGTTGATCGGGCGCGGCCCCACCAGCGACATGTCTCCCACCAGCACATTGATGATCTGGGGCAGCTCGTCCAGCGACCAGCGCCGCAGGAACGCGCCCACCCGCGTGATCCGTGGATCGTTCTTGAGCTTGCACTGGGCGGCCCACTCGGCGCGGGCGTTCTCGTCCTCGGCCAGCAACTTCTGCAACACGGCGTCGCTGTCGCGGACCATGGTGCGAAACTTGATCATGTAGATCCACTTCATGCCCCGTCCCCAGCGCCGGTGCCGGTAGATCGGCCAGCCGCGCGAATCCAGCGAGATCGCCAGACAGCACACCAGCAGCAAGGGCGCCAGCACCACCAGCCCCGCCAGCGATCCCAGCACGTCGATGGAACGCTTGACGAACTGGTTCATCGCGCTGCGCAGGTTCTGGTTGAAGTTGAGCACCATGCGCGAACCCAGATGGCTCACTTCCAGCTCGGCCAGTTCCAGCACGGCCACGTCGGGAAAGATCATCAGCTCGTCCACGCTGCCCATGCTGCGCTGCAGCAGCGTGTTCAAGCGGGCACGTTCCAGGTGCCCCGCGCAGATCAGCAGGCGTGAGGCACCGGTTTCCCGGATGATCCGGGGCAGATCGTCCAGCTGGCCCAGCACGGGCAGCGGCAGTTCGGCTCCGCTGAAGGGCGCACCCGCGACGATGCCACACACGCCCAGGCTTTCGCTGAGCGCCGAGATCTTGCGGCTCTGGAAGTACTCGCGAATGCCTTCTTCGCCCCCCAGCAGCAAGGTGCGCGTGGATCCGCCGGGACGCAGCACCAGGCGGGACTGCACGGCCATGTGGAACAGGGGCAGCAGCACGGCCGCCATCAGCCAGGCCAGGATCACGGTGCCACGGGGAAAGTCCAGGTCGATGCGGGCCAGAAACAGCAGGATCAGCAGCAGGGCTCCGGTCTTGAGCGCGGCCCGCACTCCGGCGAAGAATACGTCCCATGGATCACGGGCATCCAGACGGTAGAGCTGCTCCTGCCAGGCATTCACCAGCCAGAGCACCGCGCCAAAAAAGAAAACCCGCAGCAGGGCGGGGGCAGGGTCCGGTGCAAGCGCCGGCCCGTGTCCGGGCAGCAGAAGCGCGGGAACACGGGCCAGGCTGAAACATCCGAAAAGCAGCAGAACATCACTCGCGGCCAGCAGGGGGCGGGTGAAGGGTGATCGCCTCATTCAATCTCTTCCAATGCATGCTTCTTGATGCGGTAGCGCATCGTTTCGCGGCTGAGTCCCAGCAGGCGTGCAGCCCGTGAGACATTGTGGCGGGCCTTGTGCAGCGCCCGGGACAGCAGCACCTTTTCGAACTCCACGATCGAGAACCCGTCGTCGGGAATCTCGAAGTCGTAACCGATGCGCGTGCGTGAGCCATTGCTCTCGGCACCATTGGCCGGACTGGACGAGCGCCGCCGCCAGAGGTGCAGGTGCTCGGCATCGATCACATCGTCGGCCTCGATCAGCAGGGCCCGCTCGATGGCATTGCGCAGTTCGCGGATGTTGCCCGGCCAGTCCCAGTTGCGCAGAGCGTGAATCGCCTGGCTGGAGAAGCGGCAGACTTCGCGTTTGTGCTCGCGCCGGAAACGGTCCAGGAAGAACTGGGCCAGCGGCACGATGTCTTCCCGGCGCTCGCGCAGGGCGGGCAACTCGATGGTGATCACGTTCAAACGGAAGAACAGGTCCTCGCGAAAGGACTTCTCGGCGATCATGTCTTCCAGATCCTTGTGGGTGGCCGCCACGAAGCGGATATCCACGGGAATGGTGCGATCGCCGCCCACACGCCGGATCCGGCGCTCTTCCAGCACCCTCAGCAACTTGGCCTGCAGATTGAAGTCCATGTCGCCGATTTCGTCCAGAAAGAAAGTACCGCCCGAGGCCCGTTCGATCAATCCGATCTTCCGTTCCTTGGCGTCGGTGAACGAGCCTTTCTCGTGCCCGAACAGCTCCGATTCCAGCAGGTTGCTGGGAATGGCCGAGCAGTTGACCTCGATGAAGGGCTCCTCGCGGCGGTCCGAGTTGTAGTGGATCGCGCGGGCGAAGAGTTCCTTGCCCGTTCCGGTTTCGCCCTTGATGAACACGGTGTTGGCGCTGGAGCTGGCGACCTTCTTGGTCATTTCCAGAGTGCGCACCATGGCGGGAGAATTGCCGATGATGTTGCTGAAGTCGTATTCGTCGTCGTGGCGACTGACCAGTCCCGCCTGGTAACTGGTCTTCAGTTCGCGACGGATCTTGTTCACGATCAGGTGAAACTGCTCGGAGTGCACGGGCTTGAGCAGAAAGTCGAAAGCCCCGCGTTTCATCGCCTGCAGCACAGCGTCGCTGTTCACCTTTTCCGTCATCATGATGCAGCGCAGATCGGGCAGCACCTCGCGCGCGGACTCCAGCAACTGGTTGCCGCTCATGTCGGTGTTGCCCAGATCGATCACCATGACTTCGGGGGGAGAATTGCTGAGGGTGTCCAGCGCGGCCCGGCCGCTCTGGTAATTGCGGCAGGGATGTCCTTCCTCTTCCAGCAAGCGGCAGACGAGGTTCGCGTTCACCGGATCCGCATCAACGACCAGGAAGCTCAGGCTCATGATTCCTCACAGGCTTTCCAGGATGCTCAGGTAATTCTGGTAGCGCAGGGGAGAAATCCGGCCGGCTTCCACCGCGTCGGCAACTGCACAGCCCGGTTCCTCGGAATGACGGCAATTGGTGAATCGGCACCCGTCGGCTTCCCGGAGAATCTCCGGATAGCCCATCTGCACATCTTCCCGACTCACGCCCCAGAGGGAGAGCTCCTTGATGCCCGGAGTATCGACGACATGCCCCCCGAAATTGAAGCGGATCAGGCGGGCAGCGGTGGTGGTATGGGTTCCTTTTGAATTGTACTGGCTGATTCCGCGCACGGTCAGCCGCAGATCCGGATTGAGCGCGTTCAGCAGGGAACTCTTGCCCACCCCGGACTGCCCCGAGAGAACGGTCGTCCTGCCAGTCAGCAGCGAGCGCAGGCGATCCATTCCTTCGCCGGTCTCGGCGCTGGTAGCACACCAGGGCACGTCCAGTCCGCCGTAGAGCTCGGCGATTTCCTGGTAATGGCGATCGGGGTCCAGGTCCACCTTGTTGAAGCACAGCAGGCTGTCAAAGCCATTGACCGCGGCGGTCACCAGATAACGATCGATCAGACCCGGTTTGAGCCAGGGTTCCTGCACCGAGGCCACGATCAGGATCTGGTCGATGTTGGCCACCATCACCTGCTCCACCTCGCGGTGCAGCTTCGAGGAGCGTGAGAGCCGGTTGCGGCGGGGGCGCACCTCCACGATCACGCCTTCCTTCTCCTCCAGCACCACGAAGAGTACCTGGTCACCCACGGCCACCAGGGTGCTGTCTTCGTGGGGCGTTCTGGTGGTGCTGCGCGTGCGGCAGCCGATGGTGCTGCCGTCCTCACGCTCCACCAGGAAGGTGTTGCGGCGGTAAGCCACCACCCGGCCGGGCTCGCCCGTGCTTTCCTCGGGCAGCACGATGGCCTTGTCGCGCACCCGGCGGCTCAGCATCTCGTCGGCGTGGTGCTCGCTGTCCTCAACGCTCAGCTCTTCGCTGCCCTGCTCGAGCGCCCGGGCCTTGCGGGCCTGGCGGCGTTCCTCGTGGCGGTCCAGTTCATCCAGCTTGCGGCTCTGTTTCCGCTTCTGGGTCCACATGTTGCGTGACATGCATTCTCGGGATTTGGGACGGTGGCGCCGGGTCCGCGCCCGGTCCGGTGAGGGGCGCGCCGCGGCTGCGTCAAACTTGTGGCATTCGGGGTGAAGAAGAAACCGATTCCTTGGCAGGTCGGGGATGGGTCAGGCTGGTGGAAGCGGGGGCTCAGGCCTCACCCAGTTCCTCGAGAAACTGGCGGGCTTCGCCACGGCCGCGGCGTTCGGAGACCAGCACCAGCAGCAGCAGGCCCAGCACGAAGAAGACCAGCAGGCTGACGATGCCCGTGCGCATGTCGCCCGTGATCCAGGTGACCACTCCGAAGGTCAGCATGCCCAGAATGTTGGCCAGACGCCCGCTCATGGTGAAGAAGCCGAAGAACTCGCTCTCCATGCCTTCGGGCAGAATCACCGACTGCAGGCTGCGTGACACACCCTGACTGCCGCCCATGGCCACTCCGGCCAGAATGCCCAGCAACCAGAATTCCTGGATGGGAGTCCAGATCACCCCCAGGAACCAGGCCCAGACCAGTACCAGCACCCAGACCGATAGCGAGATCGCCAGCGACCGCCGGTTGCTGAAACGGTCGGCCAACCAGCCGAAGAGCATCGCGCCCACCAGGGCCGTGCCCTGGATCACCAGAAAGAACAGCACCAGCTGTTGCTGCTGCATGCCCAGTTCCACCGCACCGAAGATCGAAGTCAGCCGGATCACGGTCTCGATGCCCGTGCCATAGATCAGATAGGCCAGCAGGAACCAGCGCAGGGTGTGCAGACGGCGCATGTGCTTGAGGCTGTGCCACACCCGCCTGAAGCCGATCTTGAGATACCCACCGAGCTCGCCCGCGCGCCGGGGACGAGGTTCCTTGCGCGGCAGCCAGAGGAAGGTCGGTATCGCGAAGATCAGCCACCAGAGCGAGGTCAGCGCAAAACTCCAGCGAAAGTCGAACTGGGGCCACTGGCTCTTGAGCACGAAGATCAGCACCAGCAGCAGCCCGCCGCCCAGGTAGCCTGCGGCATATCCCAGACCGGACACGCGCCCTTCGGTGCCGCGCTCGCTCACCTCGGGCAGGAAGGCGTCGTAGAACACGCTGCCGCCGGCGAAGCCCAGATTGCTCAGGATGAACAGCACGCTCACGATGAGCAGATCACCCGCCCCGAAGAAGCTGATCCAACCGGTACTCAGCACACCCATCATCCAGGCGATGGCCAGGTAGCGCCGCTTGCGCCCCGAGAAATCCGCCAGGGCACCCAGCAGGGGCGAGGCCACGGCCACCAGGACAAGCGCGATGGAATTGACGAAACTGAACACGGTCACCCCGGGTACCGTGACCGTGCGCCCGAAGAGATGGAGCACCGTGCCTGCCTCGCCACCGGCAATCACTTCGGCGAACCAGACGTTGAAGATGACCGCGAGGATCACCACCGCATAGGCGCTGTTGGCAAAGTCGTACATCACCCAGCCGGTCACCGGGCGATTGATCAGCATGCGGGGGACGGGGAGCGGACGCTCGGGAGCGATGGCACCGGGAGGGATCATCGAGCGCTCCGGGAGGCGCGGGAAAGACCCGTTCTCACTTGCGCCGGACCATCAGGTTCTGCAGGGTCTGGGCCAGTTTTGCCGGGTCGTGCACCGGATTCAGCTTGCCGTCCACGGCCAGGCTGATCGCCCCCGTTTCCTCGGACACCACCACCACCACCGCATCGGATTCTTCGGTGACACCAATGGCCGCCCGGTGGCGCGTGCCCATGGTCACGTCCAGATTGGGGTTGGTCGACAGGGGCAGCAGACATTTGGCCGCCTGGATGATCGAGCCGGAAATCATCACCGCGCCGTCGTGCAGCGGTGTCCGCGGGAAGAAGATGGTCACCAGGGTTTCCTTGGTGAGCTCGGCCTGCAGTTTCACCCCGGTTTCCTGGATGGCGCGCAGGCCCACATCGCGAATCAGCACGAAGAGGCCCCCGTACTGGCGCTTGGACAGATCCTGGGCCGCTTCGGCAACCGTTTCGTAGAGGCCCGAGGAACGAATCTGGAAGATGCGCGAGAAGATGGGGCTGTTGCCCATCTGGATCAGAAAGCGACGCAATTCGGGCTGGAACAGAATCACGATGGCAATGGCCCACACCGTGGTGAACTCGCGGAAGATCAGCGAGACCAGGGTCAGATCCAGCAGCTGCACCACGACGTACACGAAGAACAGCAGCAGCATGCCCACGAACATCGGGATGGCGCGCGTGCCCTTCATCATCCGGTAGACCTGGTAGAACAGCGTACTGACCAGGAGAATGTCCACCAGATCGCGCCAGTCGATCTGCAGGATGGTCCAGGTATCTCTCATCACAGGCGGCTCTTCCCTCGGGTGGGCGTGAATTCCTGCAGGTACCAGGGCTCCAGCAGGCTCGCGTCCTCGGGGCCCTTCAATCGGTATCGGTCCTGGCCCAGGCGGTTCATCCAGTCCAGCGACAGGCGGTTGGCCGGATCATCGGCCAGAAACACACCCCGGGGTGCGCTGCGGGCATGGGCGCGCAAATCGTGAACCGCGGGTCCCACCACCAGGGCATCGTCGGGCAGAGTCTCCAGAAACTCATCGAATGAGTGCCGACTGAAGTCCTGCAGCCGCTGGCAGAAAAAATCCTGGCGCCTGTGCAGTGCGGTGTACAATTCCCCACGCCGGGCGCCCACCACCGGGGCCACCACTCCACTCAGGCAGGGGGCCTGCTGGGCCAGCACCTCCAATGTATTCAGCGGTACCAGCGGAATGCCATGCCGGAAGGCCAGCCCCTTGGCACTGGCCAGCCCGACCCGCAGTCCGGTGAAAGAACCGGGACCATTGGCAAGGATGATCAATTCCAGATCGGAAGCGGCCAGGCCCTGGTTGGCCAGCATCTCGCGCAGGTCGGGAATCAGGCGCGAACCGGCCTTCAGGGCTGAGCCCCAGCTGCGCTCCTCCAGCAGGCCATTGTGGTGCAGGGCCAGTCCTCCGCCGGGTGTGGCCGTGTCGATGACCAGGGCCAGCCGGTCGGGCAGGGGAAGATGCGGGTCTGGGCTGTGCATGAACTGGGCTCCAGCAGTCGGCGTCGGCAGAGGCCGCAATATAGATCACCGCTGGCTCCGGCGCACGGTCCGGCGCCGCCCAGCGAGCAGAAAAGGCCGTTCAGCGAACGGCCTTGAGATCGGAAGTGGACGGTCTTCAGCGCAGAGTGCGTCCCACCGAGAGCTCCAGGTCGGCCAGGCGGTCCAGAAAATCGAGCTGCTGCTGGATGTGGCCGGTCTCCGCCTGACGCAGGGTGGCGCGTGCACTCTGGACATTCAGCAGGGTCGCCAGACCCAGGCGATAGCGCTCCTCCTCCATTTCGAAGGAACGGCGCGCCAGCTCGCGGTTCTTTTCCGTGACACGGCTCTGCTCCCAGGAGGATCCGAGGCGCGCCAGGGCATCGCCGATTTCCGAACGGGCCTGGCGGCGAGCCTGCTCCAGATTGAGTTGCTCGCGTTGCTCGTCGGCACGTCGATGCTGCCAGGTATTGGTGGTGGTGAAACCCGTGAACAGGGGCAGACGCAGATTCAGGCCCAGCCAGGTGGTGTTGTTGTCGGGAAAGAGTTCCAGATCCTTGCGCTCTTCACGGTTGATCGAGCGGCTGTAGTCCAGCCCCAGAGACAGGTTGGGCATGAAGCGGGCACGCGCGGCCGTGGTGCTCCAGCGGGCACTTTCCACGCGGTGCTGCTGGACCACAAGCTCGTAGCGGGTTTCTTCGGCCATGGCCACCAGATCCTCGGCCTGCCAGGTGGGCTGGAACACATCGAAGGGTACATCGAGAGTGGCCTGCACTCCCGGTTCGAGCCCGATCAGCACGGCCAGGGCGTCCCATGCCGAGCGCAGTTCCTGGCGCGCATTCTCCACGTTCAGCTGCTGGCTGCCCAGATCGATTTCGGTCTGCAGCACATCCAGTTGTGTCACGGCGCCCACCTCGAAACGGGCCTGGGCCAGACGGTGCTGCTCCTCGTTCTGGCGCAACAGCTCCTCCTCACGCCCCAGCAGTTCGCGACGGGCGATCACCTGATGCACCTGGCGTCGCAGATCGCGATGCAATTGCAGCTGGGCCCGCTCGTGGGCCAGACGCACATCCGCCTGGGCCAGCAGGGCCAGGCGATAGTTGGACACGGTCTCAAAGCCCTTGAACAGGTCCTGGCTGGCGCTGATCGACCAGGAATTGGAATTGGTGACGAAGCTTTCACCCGCCGGGCTGGTCTGGATGGACCCGTCGGAGGCCACGTAGTCAAAGGTTTCCCGGCGTGTCCGCGAGGTGTTGGCGCTCAGGTCCACTGTGGGCAGAAAGGTGCCCAGCGCCTGCAGCCTGTCGCCACGCAGGCTGTTCACATCCAGTTCGGCCGAGGCCACGGAGGTGTTGCCCGCGCCGCCGATGGCGTACAGGTCCGCGAAGGTGTAACTGCGGGCCGGATCCAATGTCTCGGCGAAGGCGGCGGATGTCAGGAACAGGGTCACACAAAGGGAAATCGCGGAACGCATGGACTCTCCGGTCGAATGGAAACGGGTGGCAGGGGACTAGAAGACGCCGGTATCCTCGCGAAGAAGGAATCCTGGCATTGGATCACAGTCTCCGTCGAGCATGTCCTGGCGCATCTCCTCTCGCAATTCGAGCATGTCCTGACGAAGTTCCTCGCGATTTTCCTCGAGGTCACGCCGGGCTTCTTCCATGCTTTCGCGGATCTCCTGGCGGTTCTCCTCGTCGAACGAAAAGAAGAGCATGGAGGACTCCAGTCCGTTCACCACGCCCTCGCCGATGCGGATTCCCATGTCGGCCATCGTTTCCGCTCCGTCCACGGTGCCGTCAAGCAGCAGGGCCCGTGGGGTTTCCGTGTCGGGCACGAACAGGCTGGAATGATCGCGGCTGCCGATCTGGAAGGTGAGGGTGCGCGGTTTGTGGTCCCGGTAGATCAGGATGGTGATGGTCGTACCGGGTTTCGTGCTGCGCGTGAGACGTCCCAGGCGGCCGATGCTGTCGACGCGCTTGTCGTCGAGCTGCACGATCACATCACCGACCTTGATTCCGTTCTTCTCGGCGGAAGATCCGGACACCACGCCATCGACGAGCACTCCGTATCCTTCCTCGACACCAAAGAACTCGAGCAGGTTGGTGTTGATCTCCTGCGTGGTCACTCCCAGGAAGCCCGAGTTGGAACTCACGTCCTTGCCGAAGACCTTGACCACGGGCGCGTTCCTTGGGGCCTCGCCCAATTGGGCACTCAGGGTGTGCTTCTCGCCGCCCCGCAACACGACCAGTTTGATCGTATCACCCGGTTCGTGGCGTCCCAGATAGAAACTGAGGTCGTCGCGATCGGTGACTGCCTTGCCCCCGAAGAGCAGAAACAGGTCGCCATCGCGGATGCCGGCCTTTTCGGCGGGCGATCCGTCAACGACCTGGTCGACCCGGACCGCCAGACCCTTTTCGCCATACTTGTCCAGAGAGACCGGTTCGTCGTCCAGGATCACTCCCAGAAAGGTGTCGCCGGCCAGGGCGATTCTGGCCGCGAGCAGCAGGATGGCCAGCAGGGTTTTCACGAAACACCTCCTTCGAAAGGGAACGGAATGCGGACGAGGGCAGAGTGTCTTCGCCGCGAAAGCCGCGCTTTGACCGGCTGCCGCCGCCGCAGGTTTCATCTCAACAAGCCGGAATCGGGCTCCGTGGTCCTTGTGCGACCATCGGCCGCGCCATCTGCCGAGCGCTGAGCACCGCGGATTCCATGGTGAGCGGCAAACCGGTGCGGCACCAGGCTCCACAGACCCAGAGCCCGGGCAGCAATTCGCCCGGAAGCGGTCGCAGTCGATTCCACTCGGGAGTCTGCAGGGGCAGGGCTCGCGGTTGGCGGATCAGCCAGCCCCGGCCTTCACACACGAGCCCGAGGCGGGTCAGCAGCTCCCGGCCTTCCTGCTCGAGGACCCGGCCTTCCAGCTGGCCCAGGCCACTGGCCACCAGAATCGCCGAGCGCTCCTCCACCCCCGCGTCGACCGGCGGCCTGAAGAGAAACTGGAAGCGCTCTCCAAAAAGTCCCAGCAGGCGTTCGCGCCAGGGCCAGGTTTTCACGGGCAGGTGCAGGTTGGCGATGCCCGCCGCATCGGTTGACTGCGGCAGTCCGGGCAAGCTCTCTGCCTGCCAGGCAAGCGCCAGCGCCTCGGGCGCTGCCGCCCAGACCAGCCGATCCGCCGACACGGATCCGCTCTCGCCCTCCAGCAGGAATCCGCCAGCCGGTTGACGCTTGATCGTGCGTACCGCGGCACCCAGCCGGATCTGGCCACCGGCGCGCTCGAGCTCCTGGCTCAGCGGTCCAATCAGCAGACGCTCCAGCGGCCAGCGCGTCAGCAGCGGCCTTGCGGCCTGCGCGCTGGCGAACATGGTGCGGAAGGCGGAATGGAACAACCGCGCATCCAGGGGCTCGAGGGGACCATTGAAAACCGAGAGCGCCCATTCGCGCCAGAACTCGAGTGCCACTGGCGAGTGCAGGCCCAGCCGATTCAGCAGTAGTCCCACCGTCTCGCCCTCGGCCGGATCGCTGAGTTGCAGGCGAATACCGGCCTTGAGCAGGGACAGCCGATCGCTCCAGTTCCAACCCGAGGCATTCAGCAGGCCGATGGGAAATGCCAGTGCCCCCAGCGCGGGTCGCAGCACAAGGGTGCCACGCCTGCCCGCTCGATGAATTGGATAGCGGTCCGGCTGCGTGTCCAGACCCTCGGTGGTGCCCAGCTCTTCAAGCAGATGCAGGCATTCACGGTAGCAGCCCAGAAAGAGATGCAGGCTGTTGTCGGTACGTCCGAAGGGCGAGTCCAGACTGAAAGTCGCCCCGCCCGGGTGCCGTCGCGCCTCGAGCAAGCAAACGGAAAGTCCGGCGCGGGCCAGATCGCGGGCCGCCGTGAGACCGGCCAGCCCGGCTCCCACCACCACCACATCGCTGTGTGTCATTTCCACGAAAGGGCCGTGCCCAGGGCGATCCACAGTTTGCGCCAGAGGGGATAGCGCACCTTGCCGCGAGTGACATCGTGGTCCCGTGCGCGGATCTCGACCAGCAGGCGACGGTAGAGCCGCGCCATGATCAGGGCAGGTTTCATCGAGGAGCGTTCGGACTCGGGCAAGAGGGCGAACGCGTCGTCGTACAGGCGGTCGCTGCGATCGCAGAACTCCTGCATCAGCGTGCGGAAGCCAGGGTGAAAGTTTCCGTGGATCACATCCTCGTCGCTGACACCGTGATGCAGGCGTTCGTCCTGGGGCAGGTAGATCCTGCCTTCCGCCGCATCTTCGGCCACATCTCGGGCCACGTTGGTAAGCTGCATCGCCAGACCCAGAGTTTCCGCGAACTGGCGCACACGGGGATCGCGATAGCCGAAGATCTCGATGCTCATCAGGCCCACCACGGAGGCCACATGCCAGCAATACTGGCTGAGGGCGGCGAAATCGGGATAGCGCTGGCGGGTCAGGTCCATTTCCATGCCGTCCAGCAACTGGTGCAGCAGCTCACGCCGGATCGGGAAGCGTTCCAGCGTGTCACGCAATGCCAACATCACCGGTTCCCGCGAGGAGTCCATGCGCTCCAGCTTGTCGCGCAGGGTGTCCAGGCGCTGACGTCCCTGTTCAATGGACGGCGCTTCATCCACGGCCTGGTCGGCATGCTGGCAGAAGGCGTAGACGGCATGGATCGCCCGTCGGCGCCCGGGGCTCATGAATGCGAAGGCCCAATAGAAATGGCGGGCGTGCTGGCGGGTATATGCGGAGCAGTAGCGATAGGCGGAGTCCAGTTCGTGGGCCGCTGGTGCCAGCGCATTGACGTGCTCGATGGCTGCGCCCACCCCTCCCCCTTCCAGGCTCGATTCAGCGGCCGCGTCCCATTGCTGCGGCCAATCCGATACGGATTTTTTTCCCGCGGGAAAGATGGGGCCGGCGCCACAGAATATCCACTCCCTGCCAGCGTACCTGCTCCAGAATCGCCCGGCCTCCACCCAGAAACAGGGCCAGTTCCAGCGACAGGCGTCGTGGCACACGCCGCAGCAGGGGGGCGCCTTCATCGAAGAGCTGGCCGGTCCAGTCAGTCAGCGAATCCAGCAGGGGCTGCAGCTGGTTTCCTGCGGCTCGCAGGCCTTCCAGATCGGTGGGCAGCCCATGAGCCAGAAGGTCTTCCCGTGGCAGGGTCCAGCGTCCAACGGGCAGATCCCGGGAGAGGTCCTGCCAGAAGTTCGCCAGTTGCAGACCGGTGCAGATCCGGTCGGAAAGCCGGTCCAATTCCGGATCATCCAGCCCGAACAGGCGCAGGATCAGTCGACCGACCGGATCGGCGCTGCGACTGCAGTAGTCCAGCAGAGAGGCTCGCGACTCGTGCACGGGCGATACCAGATCCTGGCGGAAAGCGCTCAGCAGATCCAGCAGCAGTGAAAGGGGCATGGCGTGTCGTTGCAGTGTCTCGACAAGGGCGGGCAGCAATGGATGCCGATCAGCCCCGGAGGGCAGTTCGCGGATCATCTGGGTCCAATGATCCAGACGGGCCAGACGAAAGGCGATTTCATCCTGCGGGGCCAGGCCGGGAGGCAGCTCCCCGGGCTCGTCGGCCAGGTCATCGGAGAAACGGGCGAAAGCGTAGATCGCGGCCAGGGCGGGGCGCAGTCGGCGGGGAAAAAGCAGGCTGCCGACGGTGAAGTTTTCATAATGGGCCAGAAACTCCCGGCAGTACAAACCAGAAGAGGCTGGATTGCCCGCACCGGGCTCCAGCCTCTTCCGAATGAATGACTCCGTGGGGTCCACCCGAATCAGGAGAACATGTCGATGGGCGTATTGACGTGCATGTTGCCCGTGGACTGAATGTTGTTCTCAAGCTTCTGGCTGCCCAGGCGGTTGGCTTCCTTGGTCACCTTGACGAAACAGTTCCAATGGTAGGTACCTTCGATACCCTTCTGCTTGGATTCGTACTTGGTGTCTTTTTTCTTGATTTCCTTCTGGCAGTAACAGCAGTCCATCAAGCTCCCTTTCACTGAGTGATTTCGACTGGCCGGCGCGAACCCGCCATGTAAACAGAAACAACCTGCCGGTGTTCCGGGAGGCTTCCGAAGTGAGTGTGTGTCGTCTGAATGCCCTGGTTCCTGACTTGTAGACAGGGGCAACTCGATCGCATCACCTGCCGTTTCCCCGGAACCCGAAGGGGAAGGTATCCTTCAACTGTCCAGAACACTGGGTTGAAATACTTTGACAAAGACCCAGGGCCGTCAGGCAAGGCTTCGAGCGCCGCCATTTCCGGACGGCCCGGAGTATAATCCTTTTTTCGTGAAACACAAATTTCGTGGCGCCATTTCTGGCGATATCAAGAGAAAAGCAAACTCTGTTATTTTTGTCACAATGAGTTCCGGCGCGGGAGCGGATCGGCACCCCGGCACGACGTCCCGGGGAGAGCCTCGGATGGCCCCCCCCCGAAATGGCAGACAGGCGCGCCGGATGGATCCATACCATTCAAGACCAGACCCTCTCGAAGCGGGCAGGTCCGGGCCACCGTCCGCAGGCAACAGTGTGATGGCCGTCACATCCGACTGTGGTTCTGGACACCTTTCAAGGCCGGGCTCTCTGCCACTATTGGGCCGCGCAAAAGATTCCGCGGAATTCGATTCCGAACCAAGGGGGAACTCTTCAGCGTGCTGAAGAACCTTCCGCCAGCGCCTGGCGCAGGTTGAAGGATTGTTGGGGCAGGCCCCTGGGGGGGGAGCCTGCCCCTTTTCTCTCGCCCTTGTTTTCTGAGCAAGATCAAGCGCCCGCAACCGGCGGAGCAGTAGATAGTCGGCGCTGGATTGGTCTTGCCCGATCGGGCAGAGCCGTCCAGCCTCCCGACCCTCCACTCTTCGACTTGAAAGGCTCACAATGACCCCGAAACTGCTTCTCGGGTTGATCCTGCTGACGGGCTTCAGCATTCCCCTCTTCGCTCGTTCCAGCTATACCGGCTACTCACATGCTCCCGGACGCCAGACCTGTGCGGTGTCCTGCCATGGCAACAGCAGTGGAACCGTCACTCTGGATGGTTTCCCGCTGACCTATACTCCCGGGCAATCCTACACCATCACGCTGGGACACAGTGCCGGCAACAGCATCCGCAATTTCAACGGCTCCTGCCGGGTCGGTACGGGAACCACGAATGCCGGGCAGATCACGGCAGGCACCGCGACCGCCACGTACAGTGTCAGCGGTGAGACGAACGGCGTGCATCTCTCGTCCAACAGCCAGAATACGGCCAGTTTCTCATGGACGGCTCCCGCAGCGGGCACCGGCACGGTGCGCCTGTATGTTGCCGCCTATCAGGGCAGCAACACCAACGGTCAGACAACCGCATTGACCCTGATCGCCGACGAAGAAGTGGCCGCGCTGCCCGAACTGGTTCTGCTGGACTGGCAGTTCTCCGGCGATGACGACGGAGACGGCATCGCGGAGCCCGGTGAAACACTTGTTCTGACCGCCAGCCTCGAAAACGTGGGTGCCGGGTCGGCCAGCTCCGTGGAACTGGCCGTGTCCACCGACTTCGAATGGATCACGGTGCTCAATGGGATCAGCACCTTCCCCGATCTGCTGCCCGGGCAATCCGCCAGTGCGGACTTCCCTTTCCAGCTCCAGATTTCTCCCGATTGTCCGGCCATCAGCACGGCGGACCTGGCCCTGCAGATCACCAGCGCGGAGTTCCAGGGCAGCGACCAAATCCTACTGGACATCGGGCAGCGCCTGCCCTTCTGGGCTGCGGATGGTGAAGGGGATGTGGTCGATTGGCAGATGCCCACCGTGGGCGACTGGCTCAACGACTGGCACCTGAGCACCGAAGACAGCATGTCACCCACGCACGCATGGAAATGCGGTGACAGCGACATCGGGGAGTACGCGGCTCACGCGGATGCTCGCCTGATCACTCCGCCCATCCTGCTCCAGAACTGGACCCGCTTGAGCTTCATGCATCGGATGGATGCGGAAATCTCCGGCGCATCACCGGATTCGGCCTACGATGGGGGTGTCGTGGAAATCAGCCTGGATGACGGAGCAAGCTGGATCCAGCTGGAACCCATCGAAGGATACAACAAGGT
This sequence comes from Candidatus Delongbacteria bacterium, assembly GCA_020634015.1. Classification (NCBI taxonomy): domain Bacteria; phylum Candidatus Delongiibacteriota; species Candidatus Delongbacteria bacterium. The sequence continues at coordinate 964,380 of JACKCN010000001.1, forward strand.
GTTCCGTTGGCTCACGGGGGGCGGAAATCCCGCGACCCACCCCTTCACGGGTGGCACTCCGTGTTACAGTGGGCTCTTTGACTGGCAACCCGCCAGTTTTGATCTGGGCGACTACACCGATCAGGTCGTCCGCTTCGCCTTTCATTTCGGCTCGGACGACGGCACCCAGCTTGAAGGCTGGTACGTGGACGACCTGCAGCTCAGCGGATTCGATGACGGCGTGGCTGTGAGTCACAGAATCGAAGACCCCGCGGAGTTCACCCTTCTGGAGGCCTGGCCCAATCCTTTCAACCCGACGACCTCCATCGGCTTCCACACTCTGGAAGCTGGGCCCGTTCGCCTGTCTGTGTACAACATGGCTGGCCAGCTGGTGCGCAGCTTGCTCGATGGCCCCTGCGAAGCCGGATTCCAGCAATCTCAGTTCGACGGGACCGGCCTGGCGTCGGGTGTTTATCTGCTGAGGCTGGAAACCCGCAGCAGCCTGCAGACCCGTCGGATTCTCTTGATGAAATGATGCCTTTCCACCCATGGACTTCAATCGAATGCCGGGCTCTGCTGGTTCCTGCCGGGTATTCCAGCAAGGGGCGCCTGTGTCTGGGCTCACACCTTGCCAGTGCCTCGGGGCAATTCATGGGGGATGCGAATACCTCTTATTGTGGCCGCATCGGGAAGGGGTAGCGGCCCCGGACCCGGTGTCTGCCTGATTCAGCTGTCCTGTCAAGATCGCCCGGTGGTCCCAGTGGATCACCGGGCGTTCAGTCTCCGGCAAGGTTCGTCTTGAGTCTTCGGGTGGCTCCGGGCCGGGCAGGATGCCTGGCTCGCTGGGTGGCTCTGGGCCGGGCAGGATGCCTGGCTCCGTGGGTGGCTCCCTGGGTGGCTCCTTGGGTGGCTCCGTGGGTAACTTCGTGGGTAGCTCCGTGGGTAGCTCCGTGGGTGGATCCGTGGGTAGCTCCGCAGGTAGCTCCGCGGGTGGCTCCGTGGGTAGCTACGCGGGTGGCTCCGGGCCGGGCAGGATGCCTGGCGCCTTGGGTGGCTCCGGGCCGGGCAGGATGCCTGGCTCCGTGGGTGGCTCCGGGCCGGGCAGGATGCCTGGCTCCGTGGGTGGGCCACTTGGCGCTCACGCCAAGTGGCCGCGAATCAATGTGCCTCGCGCCAGGAATCGCCCCAGTTGGCTTCGGCCACCAAGGGCACGTTCAGGGCAATGGCGGATTCCATTTCCTGCTTGACGATGGCGGTGTACTCCACCGCCTTTTCCCGCGGGGCCTCGAAGAGCAGTTCGTCATGCACCTGGGAAATCATCCGCAGGTCGGGCAGTTCGGTACGGATCCGCTGGTCCAGTCGGATCATGGCCAGTTTGATCAGGTCGGCGGCACTGCCCTGAATGGGTGTGTTCATCGCGATCCGCTCGGTATTCTCGCGCAGCACCCGATTGTCGGAGGTGATCTCGGGCAAGTAGCGGCGGCGGCCGAACAGGTTGCTCACGTATCCCAGTCTGCGGGTTTCCTCGAGTGTGCGATCAACCCAGGACCGGACGCCGTGGTAGAGCTCGAAGTACTGTTCGATGAAGCCCGCGGCCTCCTTCATGGGAATCTCCAGGTTGCCCGCGAGGGCGTAGGCTCCCATTCCGTAGATCACACCGAAGTTGACCACCTTCGCCATCCGGCGCTGTTCTTCATCCACCGCATCCGGTGACACCGAGAAGATCGCCGCGGCCGTGCGACAGTGAATGTCCTCGCCGTTGCGATAGGAGCGTGTCAATTCCTCGTCGCCGGAAATGTGAGCCAGCACGCGCAGTTCGATCTGAGAATAATCCGCATCGATCAGCACACGGTCGGCATGCCCCGAGACGAAGGCTCCGCGCAGGCGCTTGCCCAGCTCGGTGCGGATGGGAATGTTCTGAAGATTTGGATCCGTGCTGCTCAGTCGCCCCGTGGCCGCGATGGTCTGGTTGAAACTGGTGTGGATTCTGCCTGTCCGGCGATTGACCAACCTGGGCAGCGAGTCCACATAGGTACTCTTGAGCTTGGCCAATTGGCGGTAGTTGAGGATTTCGCGCGGCAGCGGATCCTCCTTGGCCAGGCGCTCCAGTTCACGCACATCGGTGCTGAATCCGGATTGAGTCTTCTTGCCCGGTTTCAGTCTGAACTTCTCGAACAGAATGTGTGCCAACTGACTGGGTGAGTTCAAGTTGAAACTCTCTCCAGCCATTTCGTGTATCCGATGTTCAAGTTCCGTGATGCTCTCCGCCAGCTCGCCGGACATCACGGCCAGAGCGGAAGAATCAATGCAGACTCCCGCTTGTTCCACACGGCAGAGCAGGTCCATGGTGGGCATGTCGATGGTGCGGAAGAGTTCCTCGAGTCCCGCCTCACGCAGTTCCTTCTCGAGCAATGCCACCAGTTGCAGCGTGGTGTCGGCATCTTCACAGGCGTACTCGCTGATCTTCTCCAGCGGGACTTCGCGCATGCTGATCTGCTTGCGGCCACTCCCGATCAGTTCGCTGGTGGGAATCTTGCGCACATTCAAGTAGTGCAGGGCCAGAGCGTCCAGATTGTGCTGGCGCCCCGAGGGCTTGAGCACGAAACTGGCCAGCATGGTGTCAAAGACGACTCCGCGTACCACGATGCCCAGCTGCGAGAGCACATTGATGTCATACTTGCAGTTCTGCCCGCACTTGGGGCGGGCGGCATCCTCGAACCAGGGGCGCAGACGCTCGACGATCCAGTCCAGATCGGGATTCGCGTCCGGTTCGAAAAGGCCGGTCTGAATGGACTCGGCGGCGGAAAAACGCGCGGGCACATACCAGGCTTCGCCCGGTTGCCACGAAAAGGAGAAGCCGACCAGTTCGCAATCCAGCGAGTCCAGACCCGTGGTTTCGGTATCGAAGGAGCACAGCTTCTGCGCGGGACCCGGCGCCGTGGCTTCAATCAGCCGGTCCAGGAAAGCCGCGAAGGCGGCCCGATCCGGAACCAGATGATAGTCGCGAGTGGCGGCCGGTGCCGCGTCACCGTCCGGTGCCGTCGGCGCCTTCTTGAGGCGGGACAGGTCCTCCATCATGCCGCGAAAGCTGAGACGCATCAAAATGTCCGAGAGGCCGGGCGCGTCCCAGCGTGGCAGGCCAGCCGACTCGAGGGAGAAGTCCACTGGAACCCGGGCATCGATGGTGACCAGCTGGCGCGAGAGATAGGCCGCCTCGCGATTCTCTTCCAGATAACGCCGGATGGCCTTCTTGCCCAGGTCCTCCAGGTTCTCGTAGACCGCATCCAGGTTTCCATAGGTGCTGATCAGACTCGAGGCGGTCTTCTCGCCAATTCCGGGCACACCGGGCACGTTGTCCGAGGCATCTCCCATCAGCGCCAGCACATCGATCACCTGCGCGGGCTCCACCTTGAACTTCTCGCGTACCCCTTCGGGACCCACCAGGTTCACCTCGCCCCGATTGCCCGTTCTGTACAGGTAGAGGTTCTCGCCAACCATCTGCATCAGGTCCTTGTCCGATGACACGATGAAGACCTCCCACCCGGCATCGCGAGCCCGCAGCGCCAATGTGGCCAGCAGATCGTCGGCCTCGTAGCCCGGCAGAGCCAGCGGCTTCATGCCTGCCAGTTCAAGCATTTCGTAGAGAATGGGGATCTGGGCCGACATCGCTTCGGGCATGGGTGGCCGATGTCCCTTGTATTCAGGAAACAGCTCATGCCTGAACGTGGGTTGTGCCGTATCCGTGCAGATCACGATCGCGTCCGGCTCCTCGATCTGCTGAATGCGCAACAGAGCTCGCAGTACCCCGTGGATGCCACTGACCACCAGGCCGTCTCCTGTCGTCATCGGATTGCGGTCCAATGCCATGTGGGAACGGAAGAACTGGGACATCAGGTCAATCAGAAAAAGCCGCTTCATGGATATTCCAAAGCTGGGGGTGAATCAGAACATGGTGTGGCACGGATCTCGATCGCGTGGCATGCCACGCAGGAGCGGCCGTGGATCCAGGACGGAATCGAGTAACATGTGCTATGGACTTCGGCATTCCGGACTGGCTTGACCGCGGCTGCGGTCCACGGAAAGTGTCGAACTTGCGCCAGCTGAAAGCACCTCGAACTCTGCCAAAGAAAAGAGGCCCTTGTGGGGGCCCCTTTTCTACACATGCAATCCCCGGGATCCACTCCGGAGATTCCAATCGCTGTCGGCGACTGCGCCGGGTGGTCAGAAGTTGTAACCGACACCCAGCTTGAAGAAGCCACCGGAAAAGTCGTATTCGATCGCCTTGGGAGGAGCGATCGGCTGGTTTTCCCACAGATCCGCATAGTCCGCGAAGTCCAGACTGTTCTCGAACATCAGCGGAGAAATGCGGGTCGAATTGCCCACCATGCGAATCAGGGGCAGCAAGTCGTAGCGCACATCGGAGGGCGCGCCGAGGATGGCGACCTCGCGCAGGGTTTCGTAGTTGGCACCGGTGGGATTCAGCTGCGCCATGCTGAGGGTGGTCTTCCCGTCCAACTCCTTGAAGTTCATCAGGTTGTAACCGAAGTCAGCCATCAGGGACATGGGGCCCATGCTGCGCTCGAGCCCGACGAAGAGACGACCGGAGAACGTGGTTCCGTCGTGATCGGCCTTGATTCGGTGAAACTCGATGAAATTGCCGGTGGCAAGATTGTTCTGGAAGAATCCTTCGTAGCCGTGTGAATTCAGGCTGGCCATGCCAAGCCCGACACCCACATAACCGGACAGCGGCATGGCAAGGTCACGCAGGCTGTAGCGCAGGGTGCCCATGAAGCCGGAGAGCTCGATGCGCTCGGATGCCACGATGGAGCCACTGATGTTGCCCTGGACTTCGAAGTCGAAGTTGTTGCCGGTGTCCGCGTTGCCACTGAAGTACTCGAGCCCCGCATGCAGTTTGGTGTACTCGGTCTGGCGGACGACCTTTTCAAGGGTGAAGCCGAAGGTCGTGTCATTGCGGAAATCGTCCATCACGAACTGGGGACGCCAGCCGCCGAAGGGATCGTTGCCCACACCATTTCCGAAGCTGCCGCCAGCGGCAACGTCGAAGGGAAAGAACCCGTTGGGGCCGTAGTAGGTGTTGAGGGATTTGATGTAGCTGTTCATCCCGTCAAACCCGGACAGGTGGTTCAGACCGGTATTGAAGCGCAGGGTGACGCCATCCATGAAACCGGCGGATTGCGCGGCACCTGCCAGACCAGCCAAGAGGATGGCGGAAGCGCACAACGGCACGAAGCGGGCCATCTGGTACTCCTTGATTCGGGACGAAGCGAAGGGTCTCAAAGTAGAAACACCCTGTTCAGCAATCAAGGAAAAGTCCTTGGCCGAGATTGCCGGGAAGGGTCCAAGTGGCTGCCGGGTCCGGTTGGTGCAGGATCTCCGCGAACAGGGCGCGGAACCGGGGCCCCGGCCTCAAAGCTGAAGGCGTGCCCGCAGCTGGCTGACGATCTGATCGAATATCTCACCATAGCCGGGTTCTTCAAGGACCACGGGCGTGCCTGCGTCGCAGCACTGACGGATCCGTTGGTCCAGGGGGATCTCGGCCAGGAGGTCCACGCCCTGGCGTTCGGCTTCGCGCCGTCCGCCGCCATTGCCGAAGATGTACTGCTTCTGGGCACTGCCTTCAGGAATGAACCAGCTCATGTTCTCGATGATGCCCAGGATGGGCACGTTGACCTTGCCGAACATGTTGATGGCCTTGCGGGCATCGATGAGGGCCACTTCCTGGGGCGTGGTCACGACGACCGCACCGGAGAGGGCCACGCGCTGGCTCATGGTCAGCTGAACGTCACCGGTTCCGGGCGGCATGTCCACCACCAGCACATCCAGCTCGGGCCAGGCCACATCGCTCATCAGCTGGACCAGAGCATTCATCACCATGGGACCGCGCCAGATCATCGCGTTGTCTTCGTCAACCAGAAAGCCGATCGACATCATCGAGACCCCATGGCGCACAATGGGAATGATCTTGTCATCCCGGACGACCGGCTGCTGGTGATCACCCAGGATCAACTGGATGGAAGGACCATAGATGTCCGCGTCGAGAATGCCCGTGCGCAGCCCCTGGCGTGCGAAGGCCACGGCAAGGTTCGAGGACACGGCGGACTTGCCCACCCCGCCCTTGCCCGATGCCACGGCGATGACGTGACGAGCGTTTCCCATCAACATGGCCTGGGCCGTGCCATGCCCGCCCGCGGCTGGGCCACTGGCTGCGCGCAGCTCGACGTTCACGTCGATCCGTCCCGGGGAAAGCTGCTGAAGTCCTTCTCGGACTCCATGCTCCAGTTTTTGCCCGATGGTGGGGTCAGACGAGCTGACCACCAGCGAGACCACGATGGCCTCGGGCAGCAGCTCCACGCCCTTGACCATTCCAAAGGAGACGATGTCCCGACTCAGGCCCGGGTAGGACACCTTGCCCAATGCCTGCATTACCTGATCTTTGCTGAGCGCCATGGGATTCGTATCCTTCTGCCGTGTGACGTTTTCAATTTGCTGCCCGCCGCGGGAAACGCCCGGGGCGCTCTTCCGGAAGATGCCCGCGCACTGGCGGGCGTCGCATCTTAGCAAGCCGGTGAGACACAGACAAGCCACCCCGACTCGGCAGGAGCCCATGCCCCGGACGCCTTCCCATGACTCACACCAACTCAGCCTGCTTCCGGAACTGGACTCGCTGGCCGCTTCTCCGGAAACCCGTGAGCGATTGCAGGCCTCGCTGGCGATTCGCCTGAGCGAGGAAGACCGACTCTATGCGGCAGCGGGGCGCCAGCGTCTGCCCGCTCTGCCGGTGAAACTGGTCAGCCGGGCCAACCGCAGCACCATGGGCAGTCTGCGCCATCGACAGGAGCCCGAGCCTCACTGGTCTCTCTGCCTGGCACGCAGCCTGCTGGATTCTGACCCGGATACCGCCCTGCTGCTGGGGCGAATCCTGCTGCGCCGCATCCGCAAGCTTCCGGTTTCTCTGGAAATGCGTCGACTGCTCAAGGAAGGCCAACTGCGCTGGGTGCACAACGGACAACACCCGGGACCGCGCCCCGCGGAACCTGTCACGTCCGATCCCTGGCTGAGTCTGCGTCTGGAGGATGTGGCCGCGCGCTCGGGGCGGGGGATGCCTCACACGGGCATGCCCAGCATCATCTGGAAAACCTTCTCCACTGGACGGATACTTGGGCGCTATCAGGATACCAGCCACTGCATCCAGTTGCATCAGGCACTCAATGATGCGCGAACGCCGGACTGGGCCCTGGACAGCCTGATCCATCACGAGTACCTGCACGCGGTTCTGGGTTCCGAACGTCAGGGCTCACGACTCGTGCATCACCACCGCCGATTTCGCGAAGCCGAAGCCGAATGGCCTGAATACGAACGTTGGTGCGCCTGGATTCGTGAGTGTTGGCCAGGACTGTACCGGCGCTGGAAGCGCGGACAACATGGAACGCGCTGAGAGGACGTCGGCTCCTGTACACGAGCGCCCGATGTTCAACAGCCCTGCCATCAGAAGCAGAACAGCACTCGAAACTCTCCAGAATCCAATTCATTGATTTTGTAGTACTTGAACCCATGGACACCCAATCCTGGCAAACTGGTACGCGTCTTGCCTTGGTGTGCGTCGCAGTATCAGGGGTGCCCTCTGATGCTTTCCCGAAATCTCCACAAACTGAACTCACTTACCTGCATTGCAGCGTGGGAAGAAGGGATCGTGCCATGTTGAAAATCAACTGGAAGAACTCCGGTCAGCGCAACCGTCTTCTGTCACTTCCGGCGGAAGTACTGATGTCCAGCCCGTTGTTTCTGTTGCTTCTGCTGCTTCTCATCCGGGTCGTCTGATCCGGATTCGTCCTGCCGGCAGCTCGCCGGCAGGTGGTTGAAATGCCCAAACCCATCCTTCAGGCTCCATCCTGGAGCATTTGAACCACATCCTCAGATCGCAAGTCCTTGATAATCAATTCATTTCGACTGGCATCCGTTTTGCGACACAGTTGTCAAAATCCGGAGGAGCCATGTTCCGACGAAAACGTCCTGCAGGCACCCGGCGCCGTCACTACAGGCAACACCTTGACCTGATGGTCGGATCGCCGGTCTTCATCCTGCTTCTGATCACGGTCCTGGTGATTGGTTGAGAATCCCGGGCGTGCTGAGCCCATGTGAGAAAGGCGGCGCCATTCTGTCCGGCGCCGCCTCTTCTGAGTTTCTGCTGGGCTGGTTCAGTTGCCGGTCTGCCCCATCAGCAGGGCGATGCAGGCCACATTGACGATGTCCTCGGCCGTGCACCCGCGCGACAGATCCATGAAGGGCCTGGCCAGACCCTGGACCAGAGGGCCGAAGGCTTCGGCACCGCCCAGACGCTGGGTCAGCTTGTAGGCGATGTTGCCCGAATCGAGATCCGGAAAGATCAGCACGTTGGCGTTTCCCGCCAGGGGACTGCCGGGTGCCTTGCGATTGGCCACGGCGGGCACGATGGCGGCATCCACCTGCAACTCACCATCAATGCACAGGTCAGGCGCCGCCTTGCGCGCCAGCGCCAGCGCCTCGCGCACCTTGTCCACCCGGGGATGGGCGGCGCTGCCGTGTGTCGAGAAGCTGAGCATGGCCACCCGGGGCTGTGCGCCGGTGAGGGCTTCGTGGGTGGCCGCCGAACTGATCGCGATGGATGCCAGCTGGCGGGCGTCCGGATCGGGCACGATGCCACAGTCGGCATAGGTGAAGACCCTGCCATCGGGCAGCACCATCAGAAAGGTGGACGAGACCACCGAAGTCCCCGGCGCCATTCCCAGGACCTGGATGCCCGCACGGATCACATCCCCGGTGGTGTTCACCGCACCGCCCACACTGGCATCGCAGCGCCCTTCCTTGAGCATGAATGCGGCGAAGTACAGTTCCTGGCGAACCTGAATGGCTGCCTGGGCCAGGCTCAGTCCCTTGGCCTTGCGCAACTGGAACAGTTCGTGGGCATAGCGATCGCTCCACTCCGACTCCGCCGGGTCCAGCAGATCACGGGACTGAAGCGCCAATCCCGCCTCGCGGGCCAGAGCCTCCACACGTGGCCGTGAGCCAATCAGGCTGACCCGGCAGATCCCCTTTTCCTTGAGCAGGCGTGCGGCTTCGACCGTACGCGGGTCTTCGCCCTCCGGCAGCACCACGTGTCCCTTGAGCAGTGCGGCGCGCTCCTGCAAGCTTCGCACGATGTTCATTTCCGCTTCTCCCCCAGCTCGCGACGGGCTTCCAGGACCTGGATCACAGGCCTGGGCACGAAGCGCTGGTATTCGGTTCCGTAGAGATAGAGTTCCCGCACGATGGATGAGTTCACGAAGACATGCTGTTCGCTGGCCAGCAGGAACACCGTGTCGATTTCCGGCGCCATGCGGCGGTTCAGCAGCGCCAGCTGGGCTTCGTAATCATAGTCACTCACCGCACGCAGGCCACGGATCATGACACTGGCGCCGTGCGCCTGGGCGTAGTCCACCAGCAGACCCTCGAAACGGTCCACGACCACTTCGGGCAGATGACTCACGCATTCCCGGATCACGTTCTCGCGTTCCTCCAGCGAGAGCAGCGGAGTCTTGCGCGAATTCACGGCCAGCAGGATGGTGACCCGGTCGAAGAGGCGGCAGCTGCGCTGGATGATGTCCAGGTGCCCCAGAGTGATTGGGTCGAAGGTGCCCGGGTAGATGGCATGACGCATGAGCTTGCTCCCGTCTGCGATGTCAGCTCGGCTGCGGTGGAACACGCAGCACCATGATGGTGAGGTCGTCGCCGGTGGCAGGCCCCACTTCACCTGCGCCCACGAAGTGCTGCAGGTCGTTGAGCAGCCCCATCAGCGTGCGCGGTGGTTCCACCCCGCCGTGTGTGACGAAACTCTGCCGGACATTCTCAAGTCCGTATTCCTGGCCCTGGTCATTCTGGGCCTCACTGAGCCCATCGGTGTAGAACAGGACCGAATCGCCGGCACGGAGCGCGAAGGACCCCTGCTCGTAGCCGATGTCCTCGAATGCGCCCAGCACGATGCCGCCGCTGATCAGATGGTCCACGCCACCGTCCGGGTGACGCACCACCGGTGGGTTGTGCCCGGCATTGACATAGCGGAATCGCTGGGTGTCGCGTTCGTAGACTCCGAAGAACATGGTGACGAACACATCCGGCTCGGTGACACTGCAGATGTAGTTGTTCAGCTGGGCGGCAATCATCGGCAGGCTCTTGCCCTCGGCGATCAGGATCCGGAAACCGGCATGCACGCTGGTCATGATCAGCGACGCGGGAATGCCCTTGCCCGTGACATCGGCGATGACCACGGCCTGGCGTCGCTCATCGAGGGCGAAATGGTCGTAATAGTCGCCACCCACGGCTTCGCAGGAAAGACTGGTGCCGGCGATCTCCAGATCGGTCGCGACGAAATCGTGGTGGGGAAAGTGATCCTGCTGGATGCTGCGCGCCAGTTCCAGCTCGCGCTCGACGCGGCGATTTTCCAGGCGATCACCGTGCAGGCGCGCGCGCTCCACCGCAAGGGCGACCTGACTGGCGAATACTTCCAGCAGGTGGCGCGCTTCCTCGTCGTAACTGGCCAGTCGATCGGATTCGAGGTTGAAGAAGCCCAGCAGCTCGTTTTCGAGCAGAATGGGAACCACCAGTTCACTGCGGGTCGAGGCGCGCGCGTTGAAGTACCGCGGATCCTTGCGCACGTCCTCCACCACCACGGACTTCCGGTTGTGGCCCACCCAGCCCATGATGCCCTTGTCCAGCTTGGAACGTACCAGCTGCAGATTCTGCATCTCGTACCCGCGCAGGGTTTCCCAGTTGATGCGCTCGTTCTGCACCAGGTACAGGCCGGCCGCATCATAGGGAATCAGTTCCCCGAGGGTATCCATGATCAGGTGGGAGAGGCGTTCTGTATCCAGGTCCAGACCCAGACGCTGGCCGATTTCACGCAGCAGTGCATTTTCCCGCTGGCTGCGATCCAGCTCGGAAGCGGGAACCAGCTCGTCCAGCAATGCGGCGAACTCATGCCAGGAATCGGAGGAAGGCTGGTCAGCGGGAGAGGAAAAATCGCCCGGGCCAGCCGAGCCCAGGCGATGCAGAGTTTCCTGCAAACGCGCGATCCGATCACGAATCTCGCGCGAATTGAACGAAGTCGGGATCTTGTGCTCCGGAATGCCCGTCCCGCTGTGCGGAACTACTTGCCCTGGAAGGCCTTGGTGGCATCAGCGACCGTATCGAAGGTGCTGAAGACTGTGTAAAGCTTGGTGATCATGAACAGGCTGTCGATCTTTTCGGAGATGTTGGCCAGGTGAAAGTCGCCACCGCTCTCCTTGACCGGCTTCAGGCTCTTGATCAGAATGCCCAGCCCGGACGAGTTCATCAACTTGACCCCGCTGAGATCAAGGACGATCTTGCGCTGGTTGGCATCGATCAGGGATTTGACCTTGTTGTAGAACACTTCAGCGTCAGGCCCGCCCATGATGTTTCCCTTGATGGTGAGAATGCTGACATCGTTCGCGGTCTCTTCGGTGATCGTCATGGCCGGCTCCTTGGTGACTACTGAGTGGGTTTGAACATATCATTGGACCCAGCAAGTGTCAATCGAAGCCCGCCGGTGGCCGAAATTGCTAGATTCCGCCCGCGACTGAGCTGACACTCGCCGGCTCCGGCCGCCCGAACCTGATCACATGGGAGACTTCATGCCCGAACTTCGCCTGGACCCGATACAGAAACGCTGGGTCATCATCGCCACCGAGCGCCAGAACCGACGCACCTGGTTCGACAAGGAACTGACCCTGCCCGGCACCCAGATCTGCCCCTTCTGCACGGGCAACGAAGCGCTCACGCCTCCGGAGATCCTGGCACACCGCAGCAGTGGCATCTCCAATGATTCAAGCTGGACGCTGCGCGTCATTCCCAACAAGTTTCCGGCCCTGCAGATCGAAGGCACCGGCGACCGGCGGGCCGACGGGATCTATGACCGAATGAATGGCATCGGCGCGCACGAGGTGGTCATCGAAAGCACCAACCACGTGCAGCACATGGCGGACATGCCTCTGGACCAGGTCGCCAGCATCTTCGAAGTCTATCGCCTGCGACTGGCCGATCTGATGAAAGACCCACGCTTCAAGTACGTGATGATCTTCAAGAATCATGGCAGCGACGCGGGCGCGAGCATCGCCCACCCGCACACCCAGATCATTGCCACACCCGTGACGCCCAAGACGGTATCGCTGGAGCTGGACAGCGCACGCGAACACTTCCACCACAAGGAACGCTGCATCTTCTGCGACATCATGGACGAGGAACTCTCGCACGGAGAACGCCTGGTATACATGAGCGACCATTTCGTGGCCCTGTGTCCCTACGCCTCACGCTTTCCCTATGAAGTCATCGTGCTGCCACGCACGCACGCCCACGACTACAGCGTGGCCCCCGACCACATCGTGCGTGATCTGGCCCACACCATGCAGGTGGTTCTGGCCAAGCTGCGCATGGCGGTGAACGATCCGCCGTTCAATTATCTCTTCCACACATCGCCCAATCCCACACACGCACGGCGACGGGCGAACTACTGGGATACGCTGGCTTTTGACTGGCACTGGCATGTGGAAGTGCTGCCGCGGCTGACCAAGACCGCCGGCTTCGAATGGGGTTCGGGCTTCTACATCAACCCCACACCGCCCGAAATGGCGGCCGACAACCTGCGCCGGGCGAAAGTCAATGTCTGACCGGAACCGACCGCTCTCGCTTCTCTTCGCCGCTTCCGAAGCCACGCCGTGGGTCAAATCGGGCGGGCTGGGTGACGTGATGGGCGCACTGCCCGCCGCGCTGGCCGACCTGGACCAGGACGTGACCCTGGTGCTGCCGCTGTACGGCAACATCGATCGCGAAGCAGCCGGCCTGAAGCCGCTGACCCGGATCACCGTGCCGTTCCTCGGAAACACCTTCCCCACCTCGGTGTACACGTGTGTGCCACACGGTGGGAGGGTGCGAGTGCTGTTTCTCGAGAACCAGTACTACTTCGAGCGTGACAGCGTGTACACCGATCTCGCCACGGGCGAGGGCTGGCACGACAACGACGAGCGTTTCTTCTTCTTTCAGCTCGCCATCGTGCAACTGCTGCTGGAAGGAGTGGTCGAGCCCGATGTGCTGGTGCTGTCCGACTGGCACACCAGCATGCTGCCGGCCCTGATCCGCATCCGCTACCGTCAGCATCCGGGCCTGCAGCAGATCAAGCTGGTGCTGGGTCTGCACAACCTGGGCTACCAGGGGGTGTTTCCCGCGGAAGCCATTGACAAGCTGGGCCTCTCCCGTGATCTGCTCTTCCCCATGGGTCCCTTCGAGTTCTATGGCAAGCTGAACTGCCTGAAGGCGGGCATCAGCATGAGCGACCGCATCATCACCGTCTCGCCGGGGTACGCCGAGGAAATCCTCGGCAGCGAGCAGGGCTGCGGACTGGACGGTGTGCTGCGCCAGCATCGCGACCGTCTGCACGGCGTGCTCAACGGCATCGATACCCAAGTCTGGAATCCGGGTGAAGACCGCTGGCTGCCCTATCCCTTCACGGCCCAGAAACTGGATCGCAAGTCGCGCAACCGCGTGGAACTGCTGCGCGAGTTCGGACTGGACCCAGAGTTTCCCGGCCCCGTGATCGGCATTGTCTCACGCCTGACCGACCAGAAGGGCATCAAGATTCTGGCGGGCTGTCTGGATCGCATCCTCAGCCGCGACCTGAAGATGGTGGTGCTGGGAAGTGGCGAGAAGGTCTTCGAACAGTTCCTGCTGGATTCGGCCAGGGCCAATCCTGGACGGCTGGGCGTGCGCATCGCCTATTCGGAGCCCCTGGCGCATCTGGTCGAAGGGGGCGCCGACATGTTCCTGATGCCCAGCCTTTACGAACCCTGCGGGCTGAACCAGATGTACTCGATGACCTACGGCACCCTGCCGATCGTGCGTCACACGGGTGGGTTGAAGAATACGGTGATCGATTTTCTCGAGAACGCCGACAAGGCCACCGGCTTTCACTTCTACAATTACAATGCAGCCGAACTGCTCGAGGCGGTGGACCTGGCGCTGGCCGCCTGGAAAAAGCCCAAAGTCTGGCGTCGCCTCCAGCGCAATGGCATGAAGCAGGACTTCAGCTGGCGCAACAGCGCGAGCGAGTATCTGCGCGTGTTCCGCGAGCTGGTCTCATAGCGCCGCAAAGCGTTCGGCCAACAACCGGAACATGACCTCGTAACGCCAGCCGCCTCCCGAATGCCCACCGTCGTATTCCTGGTGGATCACCGGAATTCCAGCCTGACGGCACCGGTGCGCGAAGACCCGTGCCCCCAGATCCGCGTGATACTCATCCCGGTTTCCCGCCTCCACATACAGAGTCTGCAGGCTGCGCAGGGCTTCGCCGTCTTCTCCAAGACGCTCCGCTGGATCCTGGGCTGCCCAGAGATCCAGCACCTCGGGGCGCAGCTCACCGGACTCGGGATCCACGGGCAGACGGAATCCATGCGGACCTTCAGGATCCGGGGAATAGCAGCTGGAAAGGGCGATCACATTCAGCAGGGTGGCCGCCTGAGCATCCAGGCGGCGCAGACCGGGAAGCGCGGCGAGGAAGGCCTCGAGCCCACCGGCCGCCTTCAGCAGCGAGGGAATCTGCGCGATCTCGCCAATGCAGGACGCGCGAAAATACAGATCGCCCGAGCCGGAGAGCGCGTGGGCGAAGAGATCCGGGTGGGCCATGGCAAGGCGCAGGGCACCGAATCCTCCTGAGGAGCGTCCCACCAGGGCGCGGGCCTCGCGCCGGGCGTCCACCGAGTAGGACTCGTCGATCATGGGAACCAGTTCCTGGATGATGTGATCCATGTAGCGCCCGGTACCCGTGGAATTCAGGTACTGGCTGCCGCCATAGCGTGTGAAGCCATCGGGACAGACCAGCACGAAGGGCGGCAGTCCTTCGGCGATCAGCCGGTCCGCCAGCTGGAACACGTTCTCCGAGAAGGCACGGAAGTCCAGCCAGCCCTCGGGCGAGCCGAACAGTCCCGCCAGGACATAGATCACGGGAAACTTCCGGCTGCGCTTGTGATACCCGGGAGGCAGATAGACCGGCACCTGGCGAAGGGTGGAGTCTCCCAGTGGATTGCCCTGCAGGACCTGGCTGCGGATCTCCTCGACCACCAGGCTGCCCTTGAGGCGGCGATTGTACAGCATCAGGCCTCCCAGACCAGGGCTGCGGCGCCCAGCACACATTCGCGGTCCCCTTCAGGAACGCGCACCAACTTGAAACTGTCGGCCATCTGGGGCATGCAACCTGCGTGCGTGATCCGCTGAAGGCCTTCCCAGAGAGGCTCGATCTTCTGGATCACCGATCCTCCGAAGGCGATCACCTCGGGATTGAGCGTATGCACCAGAGTCAGTACGGCGGTCCCCAGTGCGCGCGCGGCCTGGTCGAGCAACTGGCCGGCATGGGGATCGCCGGCTTCGGCGGCTTGTGCCACGTCCGCTGCTCCAATGCCCTTCCGGTTGAGCCGTGAGTCAGCGGGCAGCATGCCGGTCCGGCGCAGCTGCTCGGCACGCCAGGCCAGCCCGGTGCCGCTGGCGAAGGTTGTCAGACAGCCATGGTTGTGCTTGCATTCGTAGCAGAGCTCGGCGTCCATGGCCACGCTGATGTGTCCGAATTCTCCTGCCCCACCGACGGCACCGTGCACCAGATTTCCCGAGCAGATGATGCCGGCACCAATCGACGTGCTCACGGTCACGTAGACCAGATTGCGCACACCCCGACGGGGGCCGTATCGCACCTGCGCCAGCGCGGCCGCGTTGGCATCGTTGTCGGCCACCACACGCACGGCATGGCGGCGGCGTAGTTCGGTGCAGAGATCCATCTGGTTGAGGGCGGGCACGTTGAAGACCAGACCGTGTGTGCCATCCTGTGGATTCACGGGAGCCGGAATCGCCACTCCTATGGGAAGCGCCTTGCCGGCATGCGTGTTGCAAAGGGCCAGCATGCCGTCGATCTGGGAAACAAGCGCGTCGGGGGTACTGCCGGCCACGGGTTCGATCCGGTAGAATTGTTCCTTGCCCTCACGGTCGTAGACGGCCACGCGTACGTTGCTGCCCCCGATGTCGATGCCGATCGAACGATCCATGGTGCCATCCTGTCCCGATTGCGACGCACTGCGTGATCAAGTCCCCGCCAATGTAGTCCTGACCGGCTGGGAAGGCAACGCTTCCGGAAGGTCCGGGAAGGATGCGCCTGTCTCAGAATGGCAACAGGCCCCGAAGTGAATCTCCGGAGCCTGTTGAATCTCTGGATGCGGTTGCGTCAACCCAGTTCGCGCCAGCGACGGACCCGGATGGTTGCCAGCAGGAATCCGACACTGACCAGCAGTCCAACGTAAATCGATGGCTGGGTCATGAAACTCCCCAGATTGCTCACTCCAAAACTCAGAGTGTGGGCATAGCGTGTCACGCTGCCGTTCGCGAGAACGGCGACTCCCCCCGCCATCCACTCCATGATCCATTCGATGAAGCGGTCGCTGCCCAGGATGATTTTCTCGGCCAGGGCCAGCACGATGACAGGTGCCACCGCATGCAGGAAAGGACTCTTTCGCGCCCAGGCCGAGGCCAGCAGCATCCAGGTTGCCAGGGGCATGTAATAGAGCAGCAGGACGCCCCACAACTGGATGCCAGTGAGCCAGATCCGCAGCGGTTCTGCCGGACCCCACACCGATCCCCAGATGGACGCACCACAGACCAGCGCCACGACCGAGGCCAGCGACATCACCAGCAGCTGAAGGATCATGATGGCCAGCAAGGTGATCAGCGGCACCACGATCAGGCCGGTAATCAGCTTGGACAGCACCGTGTCACGGTCGGAGATCGGCAGCGATTTCCAGAAGAGCACGCTGCGATCCTTGCGTTCCTTGTACAGGCAGTCCAGCAGGTACGACACAATCAGGATCAGCATCAGAGGCAGGAACCCCGCCGCCAGGCCATGCAGCGCACCGTTGATCAGCAGGCCACGGGTGTCTTCGGGCAACCGGTCATACAGCAGCACCAGTTGCTTCACCGAGAAATCATCCGTCTTGAAACTGTAATTGTGTCCTTCACGCAGATCCATCTGAATCTGGGCACGCCCGTCCATCTGCATTCCCGTCTGCAGACGCGAGGGCAGGAAGAACATGATCAGCACACCCAGCAGGGACAACACGGTGATGAACGCGGGCACGAAGGTGAGCATGCGATGCTCCCAGAGTTCGCGCCGAATGAGCATCAGGAAGGCTTTCATGCCTGATCTCCTTTCATCAAGGCCACGAAAAGGTCGGCCACACCCGGCGTGCGCATTTCGCCCAAAGTCACCAGCTCCTCGCGGCGGCGGCCCCTGAAGAGCATCAGTCGCCTGCCGAACACTTCCTGTTCGTGAATCGGCGCCAGACTGCGGGCCACGTCGGTGCGGTCGGGGGTCACCAGCACCTCCACGAACTGTTCGGCCACATCCTCCATCGGGCAGTTCAGAATCAGCTTGCCCTTGCGAATGAAGATCAGGTCGCTGAGAATGTGTTCCACTTCTTCCACCTGGTGGGTGGTGACCAGGATCGTGCGCGTCGATTCGAAATACTCGTTCAGCAGGCGCGAGTAGAATTCCTTGCGGTACAGGATGTCCAGACCCAGAGTCGGCTCGTCCAGCACCAGCAGGCGGGCGTCGATGGCCATGGCCAGTGCCAGATGCAACTGGGTCTTCATGCCCTTCGAGAGAGTGCGGATCCTCGATTTGCGCTTGATCTCGGTGGTGGCCAGAAAACTCTCCGCTTTCTGCCGATCGAAACGAGGATGGGTCTGTGCCACGAACTCCAGTGCCTGGCTCACGCGCATCCAGCCCGGCATGACCGCCACGTCGGCGATGAAACAGACGTCGCGCATCAGGGTGTCGCGCTCGCTCATGGGATTGTGCCCCAGCACGCTCAGCTCCCCTTCGTAGGTGCTGAGACCGAGGACCGCGTTGAGCAGGGTGGTCTTGCCTGCGCCGTTCGGGCCGATCAGACCCACGATGCGCCCTTCGCCAATCTCCAGGTCCACCGAGTCCAGTGCCCGGAATTTTCCGTAGCTCTTGCCCAGCCCCTGGGCGTGGATCACGGAGCTCATCGTGCGCCTCCCTTCACTCCGGCCAGCAGGTCTTCCTGCCGCAAGCCCAACGATTCGATACGGGCCAGGATGCGCGGCCAGTCCTCGCTCAGAAAGCGCTCGCGCTCGTTGGCCAGCAGTTGCTCCCTGGCGCCTTCACGCACGAACATGCCCAGTCCACGTTTCTTCTCCACGATCTGTTCCTCCACAAGCTCCTGGTAGCCCTTCATGACGGTCAGAGGATTCAGCTGCAGTTCGGCGGCCACCTTGCGCACACCGGGCAACGCTTCTCCTTCCGCCAGCAGGCCATCCAGAATCATCTGTACCATCCGTTCCCGCAGCTGGCGGTAGATGGGCTGATCGGATTGCCACTGGATTTGCATAGGTCCGTCCTGATTTGGTGTTCTACCCAACTATAACACCAAAACGGGACTGGCGCAATGGGCCATGAAGATTTCCTGAAAAAGGACCGGCAGGTCTGTCGGGAACAAGCAGGGGGCAAATGCTATACTCGCCCGCGTTTCACTGACAAGAACACAGGACGGACACCATGCCCACCTATGAGTATCGCTGCAGCAGTTGTGGCCACCGCCTGGAAGCCTTTCAATCCATGAGCGATGCGGCCCTGACAAGTTGCCCGACCTGCCATACCGAGACTCTGGAACGACTGATCTCGGGCGGCGGCGGAATCGTCTTCAAGGGGTCCGGATTCTACCAGACCGACTACAAGAGTGGCGGGTCCAAAGCGGACAAGGACGGCTCATCCGACAGTGGCGATTCCGGCAAGTCCGGGGGCGGCTGCGGAAGTGGGTGTGCCTGCTGCTGATCCACCGCTGGCGACGCACCTTTGGCGCCCGCCACACCAAGCCACAGACGACGCTGCCGGTCCCATGACCGGCAGTTCCTTTCAAGCTGGAGCAAGGACGCCCGATGCGCGGACAACATGGACGGGAGCTGTACGACCTGGCCGAACTGTACGACGTGGCCTACGACTGGGACACCACGCGCGAGCTGGTCTTTTATCTGGAGTGTTTCGAGCAGTTTGGCGGACGCCCGCCCCAGCATGTGCTGGAACCGGCCTGCGGAACGGGTCGCAACCTGCTGGGCATGGCCCGGCTGGGGTGCCGCACCACAGGGTACGACATCAACCCCCACACGCTCGAGTATGCGCGACGCTCCCTGAGCGCGGAAGGTCTCGAAGGCTGGGCCCGCCTGCTCGAAGGCGACATGGCCAGCTTCAGGTTGCCCGAGCGCTTCGACGGCGCATTCCTGTCCATCAACAGCTTCCGCTACCTGGTGGAAGACGCGGACATCGAGTCCCACCTGCGCCACACACGGGCCATGCTGCGCAAGCGTGGTGTATACATCATTGATTTCAGCTATGGCATGCCGCCGGGCATGGCAACCATTGACTGCAGCTGGGAAAACCACCGCGGCGATCTTGAACTGAAGATTCTCTGGGAAACGGAGGAGTTTGACGCGCAGGGCATCTCACAGGAAACCTGCACGGTCACCGAAACCCGCCCCGGTCAGCCGCAACAGGTTCACCGGACCATTCACCGCACACGGCTCTGGCGCGAAGAGGCCTTTCTGGAGATGATCGATCGCTGTGGCTTCGAGCTGCGGGGCGTGCTGGACATGGATCAGGAACCCATCGCCAACGAGACCCCGCTGGACGGGCGCCTCGAGAACCTGTATCACGTGCTTCAGCGCATCGACTGAGAGTCAGAGCGCGGGGCCGGCCTTGCCCGGCATGGACCAGATTTCGCGCCCCTGCTGCAGACACTCGCGCTGCGCCAGTTCCAGCTCGTCGGTGACCAGACCGTTGACTCCGGCGCGCAGCAGCAGCCGCATGTCCTCGGGATGGTTCACGGTGTACACGTTCACCAGCAAGCCCGCGCGCTGGATCTCGGCAATCAGCGCGGGGTCGGCGAAGTCCACCGACAGGTTCACCGCACCGGCCCCCAGGCTGCGGGCGGTAGCCACCACATCATTGAGTACACCCTCGCAGAGCAGGGCCAGTGGAATCGCGGGGGCCAGTTCCGCAAAGAGGCGCAGCTCACGATGATTGAAGGAAGACACCAGCAATTGCTCGCGCCGCCAGGGGCCCGTGCTCAGGCACTCCAGCAGCATCCGTGCCACCGGAGCCGCCGTCCTGGGCCCTTTCAACTCCACGTTCAGCAGGGCTTCGCCCTTCACCAGCGCGAGCACCTCTTCAAGCAATGGAATGCGCTCTCCTCCACCCGCATCCAGGCGCCGCAGGACTTCGGGGCTGTGCTCCGCGAGCAGACCGTTGCCATCGGTGCGCCGCTCCAGACGCCGGTCGTGAAACACCAGCAGTGTATCGGCCACGGCCTGGACGTCGATTTCAAGGGCCTGGGCACCCGCCGCCAGCGAGCCCCGGATGGCCCGGAGTGTATTCTCCGGAGCACCTCCATGGGCACCCCGATGAGCAAGGATCATGCATGGGTTGTTTGACATCAGCCTCTCTTCACTGAACGGAATCCGCTGTGCGCTGCCCAAGATCGCGCCATCCCGTCAGAAAATCGTGAGCAGGTCATCGGGGTTCCAGGAGCGTGGCGATGCAGCCGGCCAACTGCGCTCCGGTGAAGGGTTTCTGCAGGAAGCGGGTCCGCGGGTCATCACCGATCTTCGACACCGCATCCTCCTCGTCGTATCCGCTCATCAGGATTGCCGGCAGTTCGGGCCGGATCGCATGGATGCGCCTGAGCACCTGGTCGCCACTCAGGCCCGGCATGCCAAGGTCCAGCAGGATCAGCGACCAGCTTGCCGGGTCCTTCTGGAAAAGGGTCCAGGCCTGGGCGCCATCTTCAGCATCCTCGACATGATGGCCCTGGCGCTCCAACTGGCGCTTGCAGATCCGGCGCGTGGCCGCCTGGTCATCCGCAAGCAGGACCCGCAGTGCACTCGAGTTGCTCCCGGAATCCCGTTGCGGCGGCAGCATGTCCGGCGATGCCTGGCCATGGGCCGGAAACATCACCTGGAAGCGAGTGCCACGGTCCGGTTGACTCTGGACACGAATCATGCCCCCATGGGATCGCATGATGCCCAGCACGGCGGACAGTCCCAGACCGCGACCGAGGATCTTGGTGGTGAAGAAGGGATCGAACAGGCGCCCAAGCGTGTCTTCGTCCATGCCGCTTCCCGTGTCGCCCACCTCCAGGCAGGCGAACTTGCCGGGCTGCGCTTCCGCCGCGAAATAGACATTCTCCAGCTCCGCCGGATCCAGCACCTGATTCCAGGTGCGTATCCGTACTTCCCCGGAGTCTTCGCCCAGAGCTTCCATGGCATTGGTCAGCAGATTCATCAGAACCTGGCGCACCTGCGCCACATCGGCATGGATCACGACGGGATCGCTGTCCAGCTCCAGCAGGAGGCGAGTTCCCGGCTTGCGCGCCGACTCGAGAATCCGGGCGATCGTGTGTACTTCCGCGCCCAGGTCCACAATGCCCAGCTGGAATTGCCCCTTGCCCGAATAGGCCAGCATCTGCCGGCAAAGATCCGCCGCATGATTGGAAGCCTGGATCACGTCCCGCAGATACAGTGCACTGGCCGATCCCGCCATCTGCTCATCGGCGGCCAGCTCGGCATTGCCCATGATGGTCTGCAACAGGTTGTTGAAATCATGGGCGATCCCGCCCGCCAGGACTCCCAGGCTTTCCAGCTTGCGGGCATGCAGCGAGCGCTCATCCTCGATGCGCAGGGCTTCTTCCCGGCTCTTGCGCTCACTGATGATGGTGGCGAAGGCGAAGATCGCGGGCTCTCCGTTGTAGCGCCCGGGGTACAGGCTGACCTCCTTGGGAAAGACACGCCCGCTGCTGTCGATGCCCCAGAACTCGAAGCGCCGGAATTCGCCATTCAGCGCAGCCATCACATGCTGGATCACGGAATTCATGTCATTCCGGCCCGGAGCGGAAATGAACTCCGGTGTCTTGCCCAGGAAGTACTCCCTGGGATAACCGTAGATCCGGACAGCCCCCATGTTCACATCCACGAAACGGCCCTGGGCGTCCTGGATGTAGATCGGGTCCGAGACACTGTTGAACAGCTCACGATAACCGGCTTCCAGGCTGGAGAGCCGTTCTTCGGAGCGGATGCGCTCGATGGCCGCTGAAATCACACCGGAGAGCAGCGCCAGCCCCGGACTGTCCAGATTGTCCCATCTGGAGATCGCCGTGCTGCGCTCGAGGCACAGCAGACCGACCACGTGCTGCTCTCGCCGCAGCGGAAGCAGGAACAGCGTGCGCACACCATGGTCGGCCAGGCGAGCCGGGAGGCTGTCCTCGGCGCCGTCATTGCCAAGATTGGCCAGCAGCACGGGCGTGCCTTCAAGGATGGGCGCGAACACGTCGTCCTGAAGCCACTCCTTCTTGAAGACCCGCGGAATCGCCAGCTCGTCTCCGCAGCACAGCTCGGGGTCACGCACGAAGTCCCCGCCCTCGTTTTCAAGATGAATTCCGGCGCGCTCCATGTCGATCGCACTGGCCAGGGTCTCCAGCGCCGAGTGCAGAGTCGAGGATGTCTCACCCGGGGGTGCCGAGAGCAGGGCTTCGGCCAGGCGGATCACGAAAATGGTGAAGTTCATCGGGTGACTCCCATGCAGGGGCCGCAGGAAAAATCCTGTCCGTGCCCGCGACATCGATCGGCTACAAGGCTTCGAAACCGCTTCCGGACAGATCCAGCGGCATCGCGTGGGCACACTCACGTGCCAGTGCGTGATTCAATTCCAGATCGCTCATGGACGGCAGGACACTGGGTCCCGGAGCCGGCAGGGACTCCAGCAGCGTCTGGATGCGCGCGGCTGACGCCCGTTCGAGTTCCAGATCCAGACGCCCTTCGGCGCGCGCACGATCGATCGCGTCGGCGGCCGCCAGAGCGCGCTCGGGATGATGGTTGTACAACAGCAGGTCCACGCCCGCGGCCAGAGCCTCCAGCTCCGGTGTCCCGGTGGGCAGCCCGGTGATCGCGGCCATTTCCATGTCGTCGCTGAAAATGATCCCGCTGAAGCCCAGTGTCTCACGCAACAGGCCGTTCAGTGTCTTGCGGGACAGGGTGGCAGGGCACCCGGGATCCAGTTCCGGATTCACCAGATGGGCACTCATCACCGACCGGCAACCGGCGGCGATGCCGGCTTCGAAAGGAGGAAGCTCGATCGCGCGCAAGCGCTCGAGCGCGTGATCCACGCGGGGCAGGCAGGCGTGGGAGTCCTGATGGGTATCTCCGTGCCCCGGGAAATGCTTGAGACAGCAGGCCAGCCCCAGAGACTGGGCCACACTCACGAACCGGGGCGTGATCCGGGCGCACTCCGCCGCGGAAGACGAGAACGCACGGGGACCGATCACGGGATTCCCGGGGTTGGAGGCCACATCGGCCACGGGTCCCAGCAGCAGATTGACGCCCAGCGCGCGCAGCTCGACTGCCATGGCGCGGGCCACAGCTTCCGCTCGGTCGGCCCATTGCACGGCCCAGGGAAAATGGGTGAAGGGGGCGGGCAGGCGATGGACGCGTCCGCCTTCGTGGTCGATGACCACCAGCTGCCGGGGCCGGCCCGACAGTTCGCGGCAGTCCTTCAACAGGGCGGTCAGTGCCTCCAGCCACTCCGGCGCGGGCACGTCGGGCACGAAATTGCGCACCCGCAGGTGAATCCCCACGGGTCGAAGGCGTCGCATCAGCTCCCGGTCTTCCGCATTCAGCTCGGCTGCCCGTGGACAAACGACGATGTGCAGGCCTGCCTGCTCCATTCTCTGCCTCCCGATTGAATTGACGCGACGCGCCAAAGTACGGTTCGGCAGGCCATTGCGAGAATCCGGGATTGATATCGGCAAATCCGTCAGCACCTTCCGGCTTTGTTTTTATTCACGCTTCGCGAACCGATACTCTCGCCGACAGCGACCGGATTCCATCCGGCGAACCGGAATCGGCCCTGCAATCAGGATTCCACCATGTTTCATCGCCCCCACACGACTTCGCGACCCGCAACCTGGCCCTGGGTGATTCTGGCTTTCGTGGCCAACCTTCGGATTCCCATTCCGGGCATCCGTTCCGCCCTGGGTTGCGGCGTTCTTGGCCTGATCTACGCCAAGCGCACCGAGCGCCTGGGAAGCGTGGCCGTGCGTCTGCTGCGCGCGCTGGAGTACCGGGGCTACGACTCCACCGGAGGCGCGTTTCAGGACGGCACTGAGGTGACCCTGCTGAAAGCGCCGGGTGCCCCGTCGAAGATCTGCGGCCCGCTGGGCATGCAGGCCCAGGCCGGGCGCATCTTCTGCGGCCAGGTGCGCTGGGCCACCTACGGTGCCGTCGATCAGGCCAACAGCCAACCCCACGACGTGCACTGTCATACGCACATCTATGGTGCGCACAACGGCAACATCAGCAACTCGCCCAGACTCAAGCACTGGCTGAAGGAGCAGGGCCACGAGGTGCTCTCCGACAATGACGGAGAAATGCTGGTGCACACGGTGGAGCACTTCTTCAGCGAGGCGGTCGCCGGTGGACGCTTCCCCGATGAGAATGCCGCCATGCGACACGCCATCGTGCTGGCCTGTGAAGTGCTGACCGGCTCCTACGCGGCCATCATCGTGAACCCGCGCACCGAGACGGTCTGGGCGATCAAGCGGGGCAGCAGCCTCTACGTGGGCATTGGCAGCGAAGGCGAGAATCGGGACGGCAATGCCTTCATCCTGGCCAGTTCCGACCTGACCGCCGTGCTGCGCATGACACGCCTGCTGCTGCCGATCCGCGAGGGGCAGTTCGTGGAGTTCACGGCCGACTCGTATACGGTGTTCGCCGCCGGAGATCAGCCCGCACGCGAAGGGCAACAGCCATCTTCCAGAGTGCGCGCCGGCAGCGAAATCGCCATGACTCCGCGTTTCAGCAATCTGCAGGTGGACGAGATCGGTCTGCGCGACGGGTTCCAGTACTTCATGGAACAGGAAATCGTAGACGAAATCGACAGCGCACGCCGCCTGGTACGCTTCTTCACCTTCGGCAGCGGGCGGCTGCGCCAGTACCGCCTGGCCAGCGAAAGCCACCAGACCATGCAACCCGAGTCCGAGAAGGGCATCGGCGACCTGATGCTGTGTGACAGCACCGATGCCCTGATGCAGGCCTGTGGGGCACTGTTTGACGACGATCCGCTCTGGGAGAATTTCCAGAGTCTGCCTGCGGGCATCTGGAAGGACGAAACCTTCTACAGCGACAGCGCACCGCTGCTGCGCTGGGCCTGGGAACGTCACGCCGAGCACCCCCGGCGCGATCTGCTGAAACTGGCCGATCTGTATCTCGAGAACGACGAGATCAACGACCTCAACACCAAACTGATGCAGTTCGTCCAGGAAGCCCTCGCCTGTCATCGCCGTGGGGGCCAGATCTACGCGGTCAGTTCGGGCACCAGCTACAACGCGGCCCGCACCGGAGCGCTGTTCTTCAATGATCTGTGCGGAGTCAAGTTCATTCCGCTGCTGCCCGGTGAATATCGCAGCCAGTTCAACCACTGCATCACCGAGCGCGATCTGCTGCTGACCATTTCCCAGAGCGGCGAGACCAAGGACGTGATCGACGTGGTCAACGACCTCAAGACCAAATGCCCGCGCCTGCATCACATTTCGCTGGTCAACAACATGAATTCCACCCTGGCCCAGGAGAAGGCCGACCTGGCGATTCCCCTGCGCTGCGGACCGGAAATCGCGGTGCCCGCCACCAAGAGCTACATCAACCAGAACACCATGCTGCTGGGAATGGCCAAGTACCTGAGTGCCGCGCTGGGCGGCCGGGGCGGGCGCGGACTGCATGGCAGCGTGGATCACGAATCGCGGCTGGACCCGATTCCCGACCTGCTGCACCAGACGCTCAAGACAACCGGCGACGCGGTCAGCGAGATCGCCGGACTGCTGTATCTGGTGCCCAGCCTGCACATTCTGGGCACGCGCATGTGGGGCGTGGCGCGCGAGGGAGCACTCAAGATCCGCGAAGTGGTGCTGAATCATGCCGAAGGCATCTCGACCACGGAATTCAAGCACGGGCCCAACACCATCCTTGGACTGAACAATTCCTACGGCCTGGACCAGATGCAGAACTGGACTCGTACCCTGCTCTCCAGTCTGGCCAGCATGGAAGGCTGGGAGAAGCTGGACAGCAACCAGCGCCGGGCCCAGTTGCTGGCCTTTGGTGACAGCCTGTTCACCGGAGATATTCTGTCACGCAGTCCGCGGGTGGCCGAGGAACTGCATGCCAGTCTCTACAAGGATTATCCGCTGATCTACATCACCGGTCCCGGTCAGCGGGATGTGGACCTGACCATCACCCAGATCAACACCCACAAGATCCGGGGTGCCATGACCATCGTGATCGCCGAGCCCAACGAGGACCTGCGCCGCGCCGCGCTGGACGCCCCGGGCGGCAACCCGAACTATGTGGGACGTTTCGTTGCCCTGCCCCCAACGGGCGACCTGCTGTACACCACCTTCAGCTCGATTCTGGTGCTGCAGCGTCTGGCCTACGAGATGTGCCTGATGAAGATGGCCTGGCTGGAGCGCATGGGCTTCCGCAACCACGGTGTGCATCCCGATTCTCCCAAGAACGTCTCCAAGAGCATCACGGTGGACTGAGATGCACCCAACAGCCCCAAAACACGGGCGCCCCATCCTTGCGGATGGGGCGCCCGTTTGTCCAGGGGACGTGAATCAGGTCTACTTCAGCAGCACCATCTTGCGGGTGTCCTGGAAGCCGTCGGCGCTCAGGGTGTAGAAGTATACACCGCTGCTCAGGCCCGAGGCGTCAAAGGTCACACTGTGCGCACCGGCACTCTGGATACCGTTGACCAGCAGGGCCACCTGACGACCGGCCAGGTCATGCACGGCCAGGGTCATCTCGGCAGTCTGGGCCAGGGTGAAATCGATGGTGGTGGTGGGGTTGAAGGGGTTGGGGTAGTTGGCATTCAGCGAGAAGCTGCCCACCAGGTCGATGGCGTCGGCCACGTTGCAGCTGACCACATCACCGGCTTCCGTCGGGAAGATGGTGTAGGCTCCGAAGCTGTAGTACTGGATGCCGGTCAGGGTGTAGCAGTCGTCCAGCATGGGCGCAGGGTCAATGGTGAAGAAATCCACATCGGCCTGGATCTCGCCGCTGCCATCGGCCAGCATGAACTCACCGAAGTTGTTCTGCTCGGCGGTGACGGTCAGGGCAGCCACGGTGACCAGCATCGACTCATAATCCTCGGTCGCGGCGGTGGCCGCATCCAGCAGCACCGGGGCGTAGGGGAGACCACTTCCCAGCACGGTGACGACGGGGTTGTTGGTCATCTCGGTCAGGTTGAAGTACTCGTCCACCAGGCCACAGACTTCGACCAGGTCGCCCACCAGCACGGTGGGGGCGGTGCCGGTGAAGACGGTGAGACCGCTGCGGACGGCGGTGCCGTCCTGAATGAAGAATCGGTCGGCCACGACGCGCTGGACGATGCCTTCGGTGCAGACGGTGGCGTTTTCATAGGGCGACACATCGGTGGCACCCTGGATCTGCGGAATGGTCAGATGGCAATCCACGGTGTAGCTCAACACGGGCGAGGAACCCTGACCCATGGCGTCGTCGGTTCCCACGACCTGGTAGTACACCACGGTGCAGGCGTTCAGGTCGGGAATCTGGACCATGGTCTGCCAGGCGTCGCCACCGATGCTCTGCATGGCAATCACATTGGTCAGCGCATTCGAGGCCAGACCCCAGTGCAGCTCGGCCATCAGGACCGTGCCGTCCACATCGATGATGTCGGCAACCACGTCCACGGGATCATCCTCGGTGGGAACGGCGGGAATGGTGGCCACGTTGCTCACTTCGGGGTTCACGTTGCCCGCGCAACCGATGGAGCCATGCATGCCCAGGTCGGCACTGTCGTTCTGGGGAAACACATCCCACTCCAGTTCGCCGGAACCCGGCCAGACGCAATTGCCGTCAACGATGCCGGCCATGCGGCGCAGAGTGTATTCGGCGGTAGCGCCGGAGCCCACGGTCCAGGCCGCACCGGGATCCACGCCCAGCTCACCGATCGTGTCCACGCAGATGGTGTCGGTGCCGACGACCTCGTACAGTCCCAGACGGTCATCGCCATTGTAGAAGGTCAGCCCGCTGGTGGCATCGGCTTCTGCCAGAATGGCCGCATTGGCACTGGAGTTGGCAATCACGAACACGCAACCCGAACCCAGGGTGCCCGTGAAGGAGAAGCGGTTGGCCCAAGGGTTGGCATCCCCGTTGTTGGAACGGGTCATCACGTAGTTGGCCAGATTGATGGAAGCGCCGCTGCCATTGTAGATCTCGACAGCCTTGTTGTTGCTGCTGCCTTCGATGTACTCGCTGTAGAACACTCCGGCGGCCAGCGCCTGGCCGGCGATCGCCAGTCCGAGCAGTGTACCCAAAAGATTTCGACTCGTCATGAGGGGATTCCTTCCACGATGTGGGCAAGGGCCAATACAGCACGCATGGCAGCATTGAGGCCTGACCCGGTTTCAAGACTGCTGAAGTTTCCAGTTCAGGAAGCACGTGCCCGCGGGGCGCGGGTTGGCTTCAGGGCGAGCTGACCCTTGCAAAGCCTGTGCCTTTATATGTGAGGAAGGGATTCCTGACCCAGCCCTGACCGCCGCCTCATGCAGGTCGGCAAAGCACCTATTTCTGCAAGATTTATCAGAGCGCCGGGTCAGACCAGCATGAGCCTTCTCGGGGGAGACAGAAACGTGGGCGGTCGGGGCCGTTCAAAATGCGTCATCAAGCGCCCGACCTTGGGCAACGAGAATGGCCCCTCACGGGGCCATTTCCACAGAATTCAAGTCACCTGGAGGCTGTTCAGCCACGCGACATGCGATCGCCGTTCGCGTCATCGCCAAACTGCACCGGATCTTCGCCGGGCTTGAAATCACAGAACTGGTCGTGACCCTGGTCGCGAATCTCGCCCTTCTGCCCATAACAATAGGGGCAGCGTTCGTGTTCCTTGATGCTCAGGGGCTTCTGCAGACGATGACAGAAGACGGTCAGGGACTTGGGGTCCAAGGGGCTCATGATGCGTTCCTTTCCGGGCATGCTGACGGGCCGCAACATTCCTTTCCGTTGCCTGCATTGCCATGAGCAGGGTCAAGATCCGGGCCGGCATTTTCCCATGGGCCAAGGGTCAGGCACTGTTCCCGGCTTTGAATTTTCCCGGATTGAATTCGTCACCAGTGAATCTGTCGTCAAATCCGCCTTGGCAAGGTGCCGATCAACTGCACTGGATCGCCCCCCGGCGCTGGACGTGCCAAAGGGTCGATTCTGCCTGAATCTGGTTGCTTCAGCCCGGGCACTGGCCCGCAGATCGGTATCCGCAGGAAAGGTTCCGTCCCGATGAAAATCCCCTACGCCAAGCATCTGCTCGCCGTATACATCCTGATTGAAATCACCGCGATTCACCTGCTGAATACCGAGCTGGACACGCGAACGGAGGAGTACACCCTTCGCAAGTCCCAGGAACTTCAACTGGCGATCCAGGCCATCGACAACGGTTGGCAGATGGTGAGCAATGTGGTCCACGGCGATCTCAGCTACAACCGGGAATTCCTGCACCAGCTCGAGCTGGCCGGTGCCAACCCTCAGGAGAATCTGGCCTCGGCCCATGACTGGATCCAGCGGGAACTGTCTCACAGTTATGAGCTGCTGAAGAAACAGAACATCAGCGAGATGCGGATCTTTCTGCCGGATGGCCGCCTGCTGATCAATTTCGACCACCCGGAGATCTACGATGACGGCCTGAGCAGTGACTTCATGAGACACCTGACTCCGGAACAACGGGGACTGAGTCGCTATGGTTTCGAACGCGGACAGCACGGCTGTGGCAGCAAGTACTACTTCAACATCCACGACGGCGATCGCCTGCTGGGATACATGGACACGGGAGCCAGTTTCAAGGCATACCGCGGCGAACTGGACAAGCTGTTCACCAGTGAGTACGCCCTGCTGCTCGAGAAGAATCCGGCCAAGGACCTGGCATCCGAATTCCTGATGGGCACACAGATCAGTTCGCGCTTCTGGGTCGAGCGACACGCGGCCACCAATGTCCAGGGTGGGCGCCGCGATGAGAATGTGCTGGCCCCCACGGTCAACATCATCGAACGCAAGCTCCAGGGCGCCATCGACGAGCGACTGATGGGATTCACCCCCTTCGCACTCTTCGTGAATGCCGAGGGACAGGACTATCTGAACACCTTCGTGCCCGTGGCCAACATGGACGGCAACCAGCGAGCCTGGTTGATGTCGATCCAGGCCGACGACACACTGCGGGGCTTCCACTACGACTTCAGCAAGATCCTCACCGGGCTGACCCTGCTCTCGACCATCCTGCTGGTGGTGGTGCTGATCTTCGTGCGTTTCCGCACCAAGGCCTACCTGCGCAGCGAAGGCATCCAGCGACGCCTCAAGACCATTCTCGACAGCATGTCGGAAGGGCTGCTGGTACTGGATCGTGATCGCAAGGTGATGATGACCAACCCGGCCGCCTGTGAAATGCTGTACGGCACGGAAGAACAATTGATCGGGCTGGACCTGGGCATCCTCTGTGCTCGCCCGTTGACCAACGGTGTGAGCAGTGAAACGACCTTCCGACGACTGGATGGCTCGATGATTCCGGTGGAGGCGAACCGCAGCGCGATCGGCACCACCTGGGGAAGCACCAACAGCAGCCTGCTGACCTTCCGCAACATCACCGAGCGCAAGGGTTTCGAAGAGGAATTGATACAGGCCCGTGATGCCGCCGAAAGCGCCGCCAAGGCCAAGTCCAGTTTCCTGGCAGCCATGAGTCACGAAATCCGCACTCCCATGAACGGTGTGATCGGAATGACCAGCCTGCTGGGAACCACCCGGATGAGTCCGGAACAGGAAGAGTACGTGAACACCATCCGGGTCAGTGGGGAAAGCCTGCTGGTGGTGATCAATGACATCCTCGATTTCTCGAAGATCGAATCGGGCAAGATGGACCTGGAAGACCAGCCCTTCAACCTGCGCGAGTGCATCGAGGACTGCATTGACCTGCTGGCACACAAGGCCGGCGAGAAGAATCTTGAACTGCTTTACATGATCGACCCGGAAGTACCTGCCGCAATCCATGGTGACACGACCCGCCTGCGCCAGATCCTGGTGAACCTGATGAGCAATGCGGTCAAGTTCACCTATGAAGGCGAAGTGCTGGTGTCGGTGCGCAGCACGAAGCTTGAAGGTGGCACGCTGGAACTGGAATTCTCGGTGTCCGACACGGGCATCGGCATTCCCGAGGAGCGCCAGAGCGCACTCTTCGAGGTCTTCTCACAGGTCGACAGCAGCACGACCCGTCGCTTCGGCGGCACCGGGCTGGGTCTGGCGATCAGCAAGCGCCTGAGCGAGATGATGGGCGGACAGATCTGGGTCAAGAGCTCGGACGGTGAAGGTTCCACCTTCTACTTCACGATCCGTACACGGGCCGCGATGCTCGAGGATCGGGAAGAATTCGTGTCACTGGAAGGCATACGCGCGCTGATCGTGGATGACAACACCACCAATCTGCGCATTCTGTCGCTGCAGTGCAGCAACTGGAAGATCGAGTGCATGGCGGTCAACAGCGGGGAAGCCGCGCTGAACACACTGGCTGCCGGCAATCGGTTTGACGTGGCCATCCTGGACATGCAGATGCCCGGCATGGATGGTCTTGAACTGGCGCGCAGGATCCGGGAGCTGGAGACGGGCAGCAATCTGCCGCTGATCATGCTCAGTTCGGCGGGGCGCCCCGATGACGAAGACATCGACCAGCTCTTCTCCTGCTGGCTGAACAAGCCCCTGCGTCACAACGTGATGCACAAGAACCTGGTGCGCACCCTCAAGGATGTGGAAACCGGCTCTCGCACGGGCCTTTCGAAACCGAGCGTGAAACTGGACTCGAAACTCTCGGAACGTCTGCCCCTGCGAATCCTGCTGGCGGAAGACAATCCGGTGAACCAGTTGCTGGCCCAGCGGGTGCTGGCGAAAATGGGCTACTCGATTGACATCGCGGGCAATGGACTGGAGGCGGTGGAAGCCGTTCAGCGCCAGAATTATGACGTGATCTTCATGGACGTGCAGATGCCCGAGATGGATGGGCTGGAGGCCACTTCCCGGATCCTTCATCACTTCGGTCCGGATCTGCGTCCCACGATCATCGCCATGACGGCCAACGCCATGAGCGGGGATCGCGAGATCTGCCTCGATGCGGGAATGGACGATTATCTGAGCAAGCCGATCGTGCTCGAGCAGGTCCAGCAGAAACTGGAGTTCTGGGCCACACAACGTCTGCCGGTGAGCGGGTAGCGCACCCCTGCGGACCATCGGCCATCCGGCGGCTGCAGGCTTCGGTGACGGCGTTGCTCGTAGCTTGCGCCTTTACGGACGGGTCACCATCTTCGCCCTCGGTTCCACATGCGACTGGAATCAACCGGCAACAGTGCCAGGGGGACCATGATGGAAAGTTACCGGGGTGCCACCTTCCACCGTGTGGACGTCAGCCAGCGCAAGGACGGTGTTCTGCTCTCGCTGACCGCAAGGACTCCCGATGGCGTATCGCTGGACATCACGGTGCTCGGCGAAAATCTTTCCAACTGCAAGCAGGAAGTGCGGGACATCGTGGACCGTTACCTGGACAGCAGCGAACGCGAATCCCTGGCTGCGCAGCTGCGAGTGGGTGAACGTGTCTCCGCTCTGGGGGAGCGGGCTCCGGAACTGGTGGACCTGTGCCTGAAAGCGGCCGCCAGCCGCACTCTGGGTCTGGACGCCGCGGTCAGCCGTGCTCTCGAATTGCTTGAAGGCGGTGCCGGTACCGAGCTGGTCCAGCTGCAGTTGAGCGGCGAGTGGGGGCTGGTGCCTTCCGCCTGAGCATTCAGGGCTTGCCGTACCACAGCGCCAGCAGACGCGTGGCCTTCTCCACGGTCACCACGACCGGAACTCCCAGCTGATCCAGATGCCTGCGCAGGGGGTGATAATTCTCGCCTCCGTCCACCGCCACCACCATCGGTTTGCGGGAACCATGAAAGACCCGTGCAATGCCAGCCGCCACCGCATCCGGGGCCGTCAGGTCCTCGGCGTGTCCCGCGCCGGCAGCCAGGGAGTGCAGCGCCGGAGTCATGGGCACACAGCCCACGACCAGCGCGTCCACTTCCTCCGCATCCGCCAGGCTGCCAACCACATCACCGAACACGGCGTCGTTGGCCATGGGGGTCAGATCCAGAGGATTGTGCAGGTCCACGATGCGCTCGACGCGCGCCTTCTCCAGAAATGTCTGCAGGCGACTCTCCGTTTGGGGTGTGAAGCTGGCCAGTTCCAGCCCACCCAGATTGTCGGCAATGGCCACGCACTCGAATCCCGCATTGGAAATCGCACCTACCCTGCCCTGACCCGGACGACGGCCGACAAGTTGGGTGCAGAGCTTGAGCAGCTCTCCGAACTCGTCCAGTGAATCGCAGACAAGGGCTCCCGCCTGACGAGCCAGATTCTGGATCACAAGGTGATCACCGGCCACGCTTGCCGTATGACTTGCGCTGGCCTGGGCTCCGGCGCTGGTCCTGCCGGCCACGTAGAGCAGGACTCGCCGACCACTGTCCGTGATGCGACGGGTCCATTCCACGAAACGGCTGCCGTCGCCGGGCTTGAAGCCTTCCATGTAGACGGCGACCAGCTCAAGTTCCGTGTCCTCCGCGAAGTACTCGAGATAGTCCGCGGCGCTCAGGTCGGTCTGGTTGCCGATCGAGAGCGCATACCGCGGGCTCAGGCTGCCCAGCCGGTCCAGGGCCGAGACGAGAAACGCTCCGCTCTGGGAGATGAGCGCGATGGGCGCTCCGGGCAGCACCGGTGCGGGCAGTTTGTGATCGGGTATGAACAGCGTATCCACCCGCCCGGGCAGGGAGCGAAACCCCACGCAATTGGCTCCGTTGAGCACCGGACCACCGCCGGGAGTCGCTCGCGAAGCCGCCAGGGCGGCATGCATGCTCTGCAGCGCGGGAGCACCTCCGGCTTTCTCTTCCATGCCGCCGGGAATCAGCACAAGACTGCGGGCCTTGCCCGTGGTGGCCGCCTCCTCCACGAGAGCGGGCACCTGATCGGCGCTGATGCTGCAGACCAGCAGGTCCACCGGCTGCTCCAGAGCCGCCAGCCCGGGCACGCAACGGCAGCCCGCCAGTTCCGTTTCACCCGCTTTGAGAATGGTGATGCGTTCCGCCGGAAAGCCCAGCTTCTTCAGGTTTTCCACCATGATCCGGCCAGGGTTCATCGCCTGTGAGACACCAATCACGGCCACGCTGTCGGGCAGCAGCAGGTTGCGGATGCGGGCAATCGGGCGCGGCAGTGCCGGCGTGGGGCGGGGATTCCAGTCCAGGGTCGCCAGGGCATCCAGTGCGATCAGGCGATTGCCGGAGAGCACGAATGGATTCACTTCCAGATCACGGATGTTGCTGTCATCCAGATCACGAGCAAGCTGAAGGAATGCGGCCAGCGTGCGGGACAGCAGTTCCGGATCCACCAGTGGTGCCTGTCCGCGCTGTGGGCGGGTCAGGAAACGGGTGAATGGGTTGGCATCCAGCAGCTCGAGTGGACCGGCCGCCGGGGTGCTGGCGGGATGGAACACGGCGGGCACCTGCCCCCGCATCATGTGTGCCAGAGCTTCCGAATGAATTCCGCCCGGCCCCAGCACGACCACATTCCCGAATTCGGGGGTGCGGCGGATTCCCACCAGCAGCTCGGCGCCGAACTCTCCCCGGAATGGCACACACTCGTGGAGCCCGAATCCGCGCAGGTCCATGTGCGCCAGTCGGCCTTCCAGCTCCTGCATCACGGGCACGATGTCCTCGACGGTCTTCGGCAACAGTCGCACTCCGCCCAGATCACTCTTGTGCAGGATCTGCGGGGACTCGACCTTCAGCACGATGCGTTCGCCGGGCAATGTCCGCAACTGTTCAGGTGTGGGGCGCTGTCCGAGCGCCAGATGTATCCTGCGTGGCACATCCAGACCCACGGATGCCAGCAGGTCCAGTCCTTCCGGCTCCAGCAGCACCGATCGATTCTCGTCTCGGGCGGTCCGGCACAGGTCATGCAGAAGACTCACGGGGCGCTCCTTCCGGGCTGGTCAAAAAATCCCCCGGTCGCTCCGGGCCGGGGGATCAGGATTGTCGCGTACGTACCGGATCATTTCATCCGGGAGCCGTGATCCTCGACGGCAAAGACCCAACCGGCGATCTTGCCCGGCAGGATCAGGTTCTCTTCGTGCCAGAAGCGATGCTGGCGCAAGTGGCGGCTCGAGGTGTCCTCGCGCGGAATCGCCTGCAGTTCTTCGTGAATGCAACGGAAGCGCTGGATCCAACGCGCGCAGTTGGCGGCCCGCAGATCGACCCAGCCATCGTTGACCCAGGTCTCGAGGCGTTCGTCCGTGATCGAGATCTGCTTGGCCTCGGAGGGCAGAATCACTTTCTGGCCGCGGATCAGACGCATGTCGTCCAGCAGGATGGGAATGCCGGTGGATACGATGCGGTTGGCCACTTCCGGATTCTCGAGCACCAGCGTGTTGAGAATGTGAGTCAGGTCGGCAGCATCGGCCTTGCGCACGGCGCTCATCTTGCCGTAGGCCAGTCGCAGCAGATGGGATTCGAAGAGCAGCTTGCTCAGTCGCGGCGGCCCCAGCATTTCAAAGGCCACGCTGTGGGTGTCGTGTGTCTTTTCCAGCTCGACCATCTTCTCAAGGGCCCAGTGACGCATCAGGCCGGCTCGGTAGCTTGGCCCCATGGTGGTATTGTCCAGGGCGTTGATGATGTCGAAACCGGTGTTGCCGCCTTCGATTTCGTATACCAGCTGAGTGGCGATTTCTTCGGGCGTGATGAATTCCATCTGCTCACTGGTGGTGAGTGCCGAGAATTCCTCGAGGCTGAAGATGCCGTTCTCGCCCGTATCGATGTAGACGTTTTCCATCACATCGTCGCGCAGCTCGGCGGCCGAGGGGTCAAAGGTCGAGAAGTCCTGCCCCAGTGGCATCGGCCGGGCGTTGACCATGCGGATCGGTCCGTCCTTGCGATTGATCGGGCCGTAGCCAATGCTCTTCCATCCAATCGCGGCGGCCGGTTTCAGTTCCTTGGTGATCGGGGCATCGGGCGTGCGGGCCATCAGGAACAGCAGCATCGAGTGTGCACCGGCCAGCGCGCTCTTGGACAGCAGCATGCGGCTGGGCTTCTCTTCGGAATGTGTATACGGCACGTTCATGCCCATGCCACCGGTGCCCGTGGTGCCCACCTTGATGTAGACGCCGGTGGCGCAGTCCGTCATGCCGCGGTACAGCACCTGGATGTGCCGGATCAGCCGCGGGATGTACAGCGATTCCAGCAGGTGCTGCATGGCTTCACCGTCGGGGTCGCCGGTTTCCAAGGCAACGCAGGCTTTCTCGGCCGCACGGAAGATGTTGCGATAGGCGATGCCCGTGGCCGTGTTCACACAGTCGATCACGATGTCGGGCTGGATCTCGGCCAGCATGCGGTACAGATTGTACTTGGGCAGATCGTTGTCACGCAGTGGACCGACCTGACCGAACAGCTGCTGGGAGACCGTGTCTCCATCGCTGTCACGCGAGAAGATGTCGCCCTCGCAGACCTCCAGTTCGCACTGCCCCTTTTCCGGCAGCAGCAGGTCACGGGCCTTTTCGGCTTCGCTGAGTCGCAGACTGTGGATGTGAAGAGCAGCAGGCGAGCGCTTCAGGAGCTCCCGGCATACGGCGGTACCCACAAGGCCGAATCCGCCGAGAATCAGGATACGACGGTTCTGAATATGCATGACGAACCTCCGGTTGCAGACGTTGGGATCGGCCAAGGTCCGGAAGCGGGGCAGTCTTCCATTTGATATGGGTCAATCCGGGGCAGTTCCCTGACCAGGTTCAAGCAGCTGCCGCCTCGGAGAAACCGGGACAGCCACTTGTCCCTGCTCTTCCGGGCGGAGCTCTCCGGGGAGATGGTCCTTGCACGGGCACAGCGCTGCGGATGTCCCGTTCAGGGGCGTTCTGGTGAATATGATCCGGATGTCTGGTCTTCAGATTTCGAGGGTCCGGCATGTTCGGAGAAATCTGTCGGGCAGGCAGAATGTCCACCTTGCATGGCTTTGAGGCAAGCCTGGAGTCGGTCACCTTGACTCCGGCTGTGGAGATCTGGCGAAATAGTTGTCAATTGAGGCTGATTCTTGCCCTGCGGATTGACCGATATCATGGGAAATCTGACGGCGGGATGTTAAAGTTAGTCTCGCCGAACAAGATTGGTTTCGCCTTTTCGCCTGAGGCAACTGGATGCGAGGAAACTGGATGAGCCTGGAACAGATTCTCCCGGGAAATTCGTGCATCATCACGACCGTGGAAGGTTCCGGGGCCATCCGCCAGCGGCTGCTGGACATGGGCCTGTTGCCCGACGTGATCGTCCGGGTCGAGCGCAAGGCTCCGGGCGGCGACCCGATCTGGATCAATCTGGGTGGCTGGCAGATTGCCCTGCGGCAGAAGGAAGCGCGTACAATCATGGTCAAGGACCCTGCCTGAAATGACCACCGGGATCGGTTTCACATCCCGCGCTGAGCGCCTGGAGGCGTTCCCGGAAGGCCCCGAACTGGAGCGCCCGCTCCACGTGGCCCTGGCCGGCAACCCCAACAGCGGCAAGACCACCCTCTTCAACGCACTCACCGGCTCGAATCACCAGGTGGGAAACTATCCCGGCGTCACCGTTGAGAAACGGCTGGGGCTGGTGTCCGATTCCCGGTTTCCACGCAATGGATTCCAGCTCTTCGACCTCCCCGGCACCTACAGCCTCAGTTCCTGGTCTCCCGAAGAGCGCATCGCCCAGGCCGAATTGCTCAGTGGCACACAGGATGTGATCGTCGTGGTGGCGGATGCCTCGACTCTTTCACGGAGTCTGGTTCTGCTGGCCCAGGTCATGCTCACGGGCGCCAATCCCGTTCTTTGCCTGAACATGGCTGACGAAGCCGAGCGCTCCGGACAACGTCTGGACTTGGCCCAGATGCGAGCCTTGCTGGGGTTTCCGGTGGTGGAAACATCGGCCAAACACGGCATCGGACTGGAGCAGCTGCGCCAGGCGATCCTTGAACAGGGTCTCAACCCAGTCGACTGCCGCCGCCGTGTGACGCTGGGCGCCGATCTTCGCGGCAGCCTGGATCGGCTGGAGAGTCTGCTGAACCGACACGGCATCGTCAGCCGCGAAAGCACCTGGCTGGCCGTCAAGCTGCTGAAGTGTGATCCGGATGCCCAGAACCTGCTCGGGATCCTGGTCGAGAACAGTACGGACGTTCTGGACGCGACAAGCCTCGAACGCAAGCAGCTTGAAGCACTTTCCGGAATGGACCTGCCGCTTCTGCTGGGCTCACAGCTGGCCGGTTTTGCCAATGGCCTGCTGCGCGAAGTGACACTCTCGCAGTCCCGCGCGGATGCCCGTGCCATGAGCGACGCCATTGACGGGATGCTCGTGCATCGCTGGCTGGGCCTGCCGATCTTTCTCATGATCATGTACGGCATCTTCTGGCTCACCTTCAGTCTCGGCCAATATCCAATGGACTGGATCGAATCGGGATTCGGGCTGCTTGCCGGTGCCATTTCCTCGCTCTGGGTCGCGGATTCCCCGTCGCTGCTGCGCTCCCTGCTTGTCGATGGCATGATCGCCGGTGTGGGTGGAGTGGTTGTGTTTCTGCCCAACATCGTGCTGCTGTTCGCCGGGCTGGCCCTGCTGGAAGACACGGGCTACATGGCCCGGGCCGCCTTCATCATGGACCGGATGATGCACCGCTTCGGCCTTCACGGACAGAGTTTCCTGCCGCTGATGTCCGGCTTCGGCTGCTCGATTCCCGGGATCATGGCCACCCGCACCCTCGAGAACGAAAAGGACCGGCTGGTCACGATGCTGGTGTTGCCCCTGATGTCCTGCGGGGCCCGTCTGCCGATCTGGATGCTGCTGATTCCCGCATTCTTCTCGCCTGGGCTGCGTGCCCCCGCGCTCTGGGGCATCTACATGGCGGGAATCGTCTTGGCGCTTGGCCTGTCCTTGCTGCTCAAGCGCTCCGTCCTGCGGGGCGAAGACACTCCATTCGTGATGGAACTGCCGCCCTACCGCATTCCCACGGGCCGAGCCGTGATCATGAAAATGGCCGAACGCTCCCGGAGCTACCTGCGCAAGGCGGGCACCTTGATCCTGGGCGTGTCGATCGTGCTCTGGGCGCTCACCAGTTTTCCCCGTCTGCCCGACAGGGAGTTTCCGCCGCAGCCCGCGGACTCCGCGATCAGTGTCGAGGCGGCACAGGCCGCCGCGGCACTGCAGTATTCTCTGGCCGGCCGGATCGGCAGGGCCATCGAGCCCGTCTTCGCCCCGCTGGGATTCGACTGGAAGATTACCACCGGGCTGCTGGGTGCCTTCGCCGCCAAGGAAGTGTTCGTGTCACAGATGAGCATTGTCTTCTCGCTCGGAGGAGATGATGAGAATGTGAGCACCCTGTCGGGAGCCATCCAGCGGGAGTACTCGCCGCTGACGGGCATCAGCCTGATGCTGTTCCTGCTGATCGGCACACCCTGCATGGCCACCGTGGCGGTCATGCGCAAGGAATCGGGCAGCTGGAAATGGGCCTTGCTCCAATTCGGTGGCCTGACCGTACTGGCCTGGCTGATCTCCCTGGCCGTGTACCAGATCGGGGGGCTTTTCCTGTGAGTTGGGACCTTGTGGGAGTGGCCGTGCTGGTGGGAGCTGCCACCCTGTACATCACGGTTCTGGGCACCAGAAAAGTGCGCGAAATGCTGCACGCGGCAAGGACTCCCGGACCCACTCGCTGTGGCGGGTGCACGCTCTGCCCAGGTCACGAGGATGCCGCCTGCTGTGACCCGCGCCCCGGTGGTCCGCGGGTCTGATCCCACACCACACCTTTCCTCCCTTGCAGAGTCCCGTCCAGCTTGCCACTTTCGAGCCATCGTTCGGGCGGCCCAACCCCTGCCGCACTGTGCCACACACCAGGATTCAGCCAGCGGGAGACTTCCATGGCCGTCCGTACCCCCGCCATTCGCACCTCGACATTCGTTCTGGACACGAATGTGATCCTTCACGACAGCAACTGCATCTACAAGTTCGAGAAGAACGATCTCGTGGTGCCGATCTCGGTCCTCGAGGAGCTGGACAACTTCAAGAAGGGCAACGACTCGCTGAACTTCCATGCCCGCGAGTTCGTGCGCATCATCGACTCGCTCAGTGGGGATCGCCTCTTCGACAAGGGGGTGCTCATCGGCCCGGGTCTGGGGCGGATCCGGGTGGTGCTTTCGGCCCCCATGCACAAGGACCTGCAGGTCAGCTTTCCCGCACAGAAGATGGATCACCAGATTCTCAACACGGCCTACGTGCTGCACAAGGCGAGCCGCGGACGATCCGTCGTGCTGGTGACCAAGGATGTCAATCTGCGCATGAAGGCCAAGGCCGTGGGACTGCCCGCGCAGGATTATCGCAACGATCATGTGAAGAACATCGGGGAACTGTACACGGGGCATCGCATCGAGGAGAACCAGGATTCGGAGCTGATCAATCGTCTCTACGAACCCGTTGGTGAAATTCCACTGGCGGACCTGAAGGTGGACCACCCGCTGGTGCCCAACGAGTATCTGATCATGCGCAACAACAAGCGCTCGGCATTGGCCGTGTACAACCCGGGCCGGGGTGTCCTGCGCCGCATTGACAAACAACAGGCCTACGGCATCGTACCGCGAAACGCCGAGCAGAGCTTCGCCATGGATGCCCTGCTGAATGATGACATCCGGCTGGTGAGCGTGAGCGGCAAGGCAGGCACCGGCAAGACCCTGCTGGCCCTGGCGGCCGCCCTGGAGGTGCGCAAGAACTATCGCCAGATCCTGATGGCCCGCCCGATCGTGCCGCTCAGCAACAAGGATCTGGGCTTTCTGCCCGGCGACATCAAGTCCAAGATCGACCCCTACATGCAGCCCCTGTACGACAATCTGGGGGTGATCGAGAACCAGTTCAAGGAATCGGATGCCCGCCACAAGCGCATCAAGGAGTATCTGGATCAGGAGAAGCTGGTGATCAGTCCGCTGGCCTATATCCGTGGCCGCAGTCTCTACAAGGTCTTCTATATCGTCGATGAAGCACAGAATCTGACGCCCCACGAGATCAAGACCATCATCACGCGGGCCGGAGACAACACGAAAATGGTCTTCACCGGGGACATCTTCCAGATCGACCACCCCTACCTCAATACCCACTCGAACGGCCTGTCGTACCTGATAGACCGCATGAAAGGACAGCCGCTGTACGCCCACATCACCCTGAGCAAGGGCGAGCGCAGCGAACTGGCGGACATTGCCAGCGACCTGCTCTGAGGGGCGGTTGTGCCACGCGCTGGATCACGAATCCCGACGGCCCGGAAACAGGTGCAACAGCCCTCGCGCAATCAGCAATGGCAACCAAAGCACTGTCCGTGCCGTGAGGATGACCAGCAGCAACAGCCCGAATACATCGAATGGCATGAGAGTCGAATACTGGACCAGTTCCTGACGCATTTCCACGACACGTTTCAACGTTGCCACGCCGCCCAGGCAGACGTACCACAGGATGGCGGTTTCCAGATCCATTCCATCTGCCCATCGTGAATCGTCAAGGCACCCAGTGTGCCATGCTCATTGGTTTGCATGGATTGCGTCGCGCAGGCTGTCCCGTACTCCGACCTGAGACTTCCGCCCGGAAGAATCGCTCGGCAATTCGGTCAATGCAAGCTGTCCCGGGAGGAATCCTTCTCGATCTCGGCGGCACCTCTTCGCACTTGAATGCAGCATTCGGACACACGGAATCCGTCGGTCGGGACCTGTTGCCCAGAACTGGAAACGGGTCCTGACGGACCACTTGCCTGGCTGCCGGAAGTCGGGATGTCACTTTTCGTCATGCGCGCATGTTCATATGACCATTTGATCAATATCAATGTGAAACTTTTCACAGGTCCTTATCTCGGTCCGTGAATCGCCGGCCTGGTGAGTTTCCTGAGCATGGAACTCCGGAATGGAGCCTTGGTCCGATTCCAGACTGCACGGAGGAGGGCTGAAATGGCCTTTGTGAACCACTCAATCAGCCGCGGCCTGCTGTGCGCGGCGCTGCTGGCACCGGCCAGTGTCATGGCCACCAATGGAATGGACAACGAGGGCTATGGCCCGATTTCCACAGCCATGGGGGGTGCTGGTCAGGCATTCGACAACGGCAGCGCGGCCGTGATGAACA
Organism: Candidatus Delongbacteria bacterium; assembly: GCA_020634015.1. Taxonomy (NCBI): domain Bacteria; phylum Candidatus Delongiibacteriota; species Candidatus Delongbacteria bacterium. Next base: position 1,006,766 of record JACKCN010000001.1, read on the forward strand.
ATCCTGCCACCATCACCCTGATGACTTCGGGCAGCTCGCGACTCGACTTTGCTCTGGGCATGCTGCAACCCAAAGTCAGTTCCAGCATGAACGGAATGCCCACAGCCGATTCCGCCGCCGATCGATTCATCATGCCGGCAATGGGCTACCTGCGAAGCATGGGAAGCTGGACTCTTGGCGCGGGCGTCTTTGCCCAGGGCGGGATGGGCACCGACTACGAGAAGAGCAGTTTCCTGTCTGCTGGCAGTGGCAATCCTGCCATGTCCCAGGTCGGTGTCGGGCGTTTCAGCGTGCCTGTGGGCTACCGAATGAATGAGAAACTGGGCCTTGGCCTGACCATGGATTATGTCTGGGCCAACATGGATGTGGAAATGGCCATGGCCGGAGCCGGCCAGTTCGCCAGTTTCATCAGCAGCATGGGTGGCAGCCAGGCTCTGGGCAGTGCGTCGGGAAGCATGGTGGATGCTCTGGGTGGTGCCGTGATGGCCGGTCAGCTCAGCATGCCGTCACAGGACTATGCCAGCAATCCAATGGCTGCGGGACCGGTCAACTGGGCTCATTTCAGTTTCTGTGATGACAGCGACTTCACCGGCCAGGCGACCGGAGGTGGCATGGCGATGAAACTGGGCGCATTGTATACGGTTTCCGACCAATGGACCGTTGGCCTCAGTTACCACGGGGCGACCGCGCTGTCCGATCTGGAGGCCGATGGGGCCTGCATGAGCATGAGCGCCAACTTCGATGACGCCCTGCTGGCCCAACAGTGGAACGGAATCCCCGAAGGCGCACCAGGCAACCAGGGTGCTCCTGCCGGCAGCTACTCGGCCGTGACCGTACCGGTGAGCGGCAAGATCACCGTGAAGGACTTCCAGTGGCCAGCCCAGATGGCACTCGGTCTGGCCTACAGGCCCAGTCAGGCATGGTTGGTGGCCATGGACCTGAAGCAGATCGGCTGGAGTTCGGTAATGGAAAACTTCAACCTGAGCTTCAAGGCCGATGCCACCCAGGCCAATCCCATGGCAATGGGATTCGCGGGGACTTCCATGGACATGGCCCTCAAACAGAATTGGGACGACCAGCTTGTAATGGCCCTCGGAGCCGCCTGGGCCTGGAACGAAGACCTGACACTGCGTTTCGGCTTCAATCATGCCAGCAACCCGGTACCGGATCAATACCTGAATCCGCTGTTCCCCGCGATCGTGGAGAACCATTACACCCTGGGTGCCGGGTATCGCATCGGTTCGCATCATCAGTTGAATGGCAGCATGCAGCTGGTGCCCGAGGCGAAGAACACGTCCGCATCGGGCGTTGTCAGTACACATAGCCAGACGAACTTCCAGCTGATGTATTCATTCGGCTTCTGATGCGCCAGCCAGGATCTCCAGAACACAAGGGTCGCCTTCGGGCGGCCCTTTTCATCTGATTCACCTCTGCAACTGTGCTTGCCGAACAAAAACTGCACTTGCTGTTTCGAGAACTTGATGCGCTTGATCAGACCGAGATCCTTCTTCACCAAGAGGATCCAGGAATTGCATTCGAGCCAACAACCACAAGGGAGTGATCATGAAACTGATTGCAGGGGCAAGTCTGTGCCTGCTGGGAATCTCCAGCATGCTGCACGCCGCCGAACGCGCCGCCAAACCGGAATTCGGCGTCGCGCTGGGCGTGTCGAACTACATGGGGGAACTGGACAGTGATGGCTTCGGTCTGGTGACGGACCTGAATGTGCACTGGTGGCTGAATGACCGCTTTGCTCTGGGACTGCGCGCAACCGGCGCCCGCCTCAAGGGCAGCAATGATCTGGGGGCTTTCCAGTCAAATCCGAACAGCGTCACCGGCCGGTTCAAGTGGCTGCCCATCCATCGCGAAATGTTTCTGATGCCCTACCTCACCGCAGGCGTCGAGTGGGCCACTTTCAATGCGGAAGACCAGGACGATGGGTCCTTGCACCCGGCTTACCACGATTTCACGAAATCAGCCGACACCAATACCCTGGCCATTCCAGTGGGACTGGGCCTGATGCATCACCTGAGTGACAACTGGGCGGTCAGCATCGAGGGTCTGTATCACCTGAGCAATACCGACTTCCTGGACGATTTCGAAGACGATTCGGCCAATGATGCCTGGATCACCGTCACCGCAGGACTCTCCTTCTTCCCCGGTCAGCCGAAGGATACCGATGGCGACGGCATCCTCGACCGTGACGACCGTTGCCCCAGGGAAGCCGAGGACATGGACGGCTTCCAGGATTCCGATGGCTGCCCTGACCTGGACAACGACGGCGATGGTATTCTCGATGCCGATGACGGTTGCCCCGACATGGCTGAAGACATGGACGGTTACAAGGATGACGACGGTTGCCCCGAAGCGGACAACGACAACGACGGCATCCTGGACGCGGACGACCAGTGCCCGAACGATGCCGAGGACTTTGATGGCTTCCAGGACGAGGACGGCTGCCCTGACCTTGACAACGATGGTGACGGCATTCTCGATGTGGATGACAAGTGCCCCAACGAGGCCGAAACCGTGAACGGCTACAAGGATCAGGACGGCTGCCCCGACACCAAGCCCGAAGTTCAGGTTGAAGCGGGCAAAGCCGTGGTACTGGCGGGCATCAATTTTGATTCCGGCAAGGCCACGCTGACCGCCGATTCGGAAGCCGCGTTGAACAAGGTGCTGCGCACGCTCAATGACAATCCGGAAATCGCCCTGGAAGTCCGTGGTTACACGGACAATCAGGGCCGTGATGCATTCAATCGCTCTCTTTCCCAGAAGCGCGCGGAAGCCGTGCGTACCTGGCTGATTGAACACGATGTGGACGCTTCGCGCCTGCAGGCCAAGGGCTTCGGCCCCGACAACCCGGTGGCCGACAATGCCACTGAAGAAGGCCGCGCCCAGAACCGCCGCATCGAGTTCTTCCGCCTGAAGTAACACGCGCTCTGATTTCTCCATTGCCCAGTTGCCCCTGCAGGATTTCTGCAGGGGCAACTTTCTCTGGATCGCAAACCGCCGGCACGATGCCACGGATCACGTCTTCGCAGGCAGTTGCGCCTCGCCTCCAGACCTGATCCCGGCCGGACAGTGCTCGCCACTCTTGCCATTGACGCAACGCACCCTGGTTGCGAAAGTGGCCGATCGCGAATCCGCTGGCGTTCTGGGCATCGGAAAGGTCCTCACTCCGGTCCCTGTCCGCCGCAGGCGTGAAGAGTGCAGCCGCGTCTTCCAGCAGATGCGTCTTCCTGGCCCTGCCCACTTGTGGGCGCGCGGCGATCTGATCGGGATGCACATGAAGGCGTCAGACCAGCTTTCAGCTGATGTATACTTGCGGATTCTGAAGTCGAGCCCTCATGTCATGAATACGAAAGGGCCGCCCCGCGGGGCGGCCCTTCTGTCTCGATATCCGTGATGAACAGTCATCCTTCAGTGGGCCAATGAACGTCCAACCCAGATCAGCGCTGAACCTCCACGCGGTAACAGCGAACGGTGGGCGTTTCCGGATCGAAGGTGTCCAGGAACGAGGTCGCATGGCCTTGATACAGAACCGTTCCGCCTCCCGGGAAGTCTGGATCATCGGAAACGAGCAATCTGCAGGGGCCGTGCAGTACCGGACATCCTTCACCGGCATTCCATTGCAGCAAGGTCTGGCCTGATCCCGGGCTGCTGATGTCAAGCGTCACACAGCCGGCAGCGCTTTCGCACTCGTCAGGAATCCCATCTCCGTCCAGATCCATGGAATCGCCCGAAGCGATGTCGCACGCATCGGGAATGCCATTGCCGTTGCAGTCTTCCGCAGCGCCCGTGGCGAGCTCGTATTCATCGAAGAAGCCGTTCTGATTGCAGTCAACTTCCGTCTGGCCCACCAACTGGCACACATCAAGGACACCATTCCCGTCATGATCCCGTACGGTCTGACTCACGGAGCGCAGGAACAGGTGCGACTCGGCGAATGAGTTTTCAGTTTGCCAGAACCGATAGCCAAGCAGCAGAAGCTCTGGCCGATGGGTGTGACGCAGGTCCGCGACTACGGCACCTTCGGTGCGGTTGACTGTGAAATTCTGCCATGTGCCTGCGCCAGGACCACGACTGTAGCGCACATGATACCTGATGTTGTGGTGCGGCGGTGGCGCATCGGAGCACACCGGATCCATTGTGCCGTCTCCATCAAGATCCGACCCCAGCACGAGGGTGTATTCACTGCCGGGTTCCGCGCCCAGATCCTCCAGAACCGGCAGTTCAGGATTGAGAGGACTGGCCAGATGGTACAATCGATGCGTGTCACCCGAGTGAAGCAGCACGCCCAGCCCTCCGCCGGGCAGGTGCGCACTTGCCATGTCATCGAACCCGCCGACCGCCATATCGAGCGTGTCCAGCACCTGGGCGCCGAATTCGAGGGACAGGCTGAGGATCAAGCCGGCGCCATCGTCCAAAGACAGAATGCGATCGTGGGCCGATCCAGGCTCGCGAATGCGGCACATCTTCTCATGGTGGAACGAAGGATCAACAGACTGTGTCACCAGACCACCCAGGCCGTCCGAGAGTCTCAGGTCCAGCTGACCATCATGCCAGTCCAGTACATCGGGCTGGCCATCCCCGTTCAGGTCGGCGGGAAGTACCTGACGCTCCGCGCCGGCACCGAGCGGCAGCAGCTGATCCATGGAACCCAGAGAGTCGCGAAGGAACAGGCCCGTGGGTCCACCGGATTCCACATAGTAGAGGAAGCCGTCGGCCAGATTGCCCGACCGCGGCCAGGGATACAGCTCGAGGCGCCATGTGTAGTCTGACAGGGCGTTGTCCATGGTGAACACAGGCTCGCCAGCCTCATCCTGCACCCATCCGAAATTCCTGCCGTAGTTGTCATATCCCACTTCGTCCGTCACCAGGGCGATGACCTCGGTTTCACCATCCCCATCGAAGTCCCCTGAGATGCCACTCAGAAACCTTTCGCTGGAACTGTTGGGCAACAGCGCCCAGGTTCGGTCATGGATCTCCGGCATGATGGGTGTTTCCACCTCGTCGGGCACACTGTTGTTGTCGCAATCGGCGAGTGTCTCACAGATGTCGGGAACTGTGTTGAGGTTCCGGTCTGCCGATGTGCCCTCGCCGATCTCCAGAGCATCCCAGGTACCGTTGCCATTGCAATCCGGCAACTGGCCCATTGCGATCTCGCAGACATCGGGGACCCCGCTGCTGTTTCCGTCCTGGGGCCAGAGCGCCCGGACCTGACCCGTGCGACAGAATTCGAGAGTGCCGTTCGCATCGGCGTCCAGCATGACACTGCCGGCATCCAGAAAGGTCGGTCCCAGATCCGTGTACACACCCTGGTTCCATACCCCGTTGCGGTTCGCGTTGTAGAAGTCACGAGTGAGGAGCTCGGAACGCCCGTCTCCATCCAGATCGACCGGAATGAGCACGGAGGGCACATACTCGGCGCGGGTCAGGCTGCCCGCTGCCCCCCCTTCGAAAACTGTCGCGTCGGAACCACTGAAACTGTTCAATGCGTAGATGCTGATGGGTTCCGGTTGTCCGTCTCCATCGCAGTCCGCGAACTTCAATGCAAAACTCACCGCTTCCTGCGAGGAGTCGTACTCGATGAATCGGTTTTCGCTGTAATCCAGCAGCGTCAGTTGTTCATAGATGGACACATGGCCGACTTCAAGCGCCCAGATATCCAGGATCGACGCAGCCACGATATCCGGCCTGCCATCTCCGGTCATGTCGCCGACTTCAAGTCCGCTCCAACCGTAAGGTGCCGGAGTCAGCACATCCGAGATGCAGCTCAGAATTCCCGATACCCTGTTGTAATGGATGGCCCAGGTGTCTGCCGTGCGACAGATGAAGTCCTGACGACCATCATCATCCATGTCGTGCAATCGCAGAACCGTCACCGGATCCATGCTGGCCACATCAGTCGCGGCCCAGCCGTTGGCCGGATCCAGCCAAGAGATCATGCCACCCGACTGGATCACGGGGTCCGGAACCCCATCCCCGTTGACGTCGCCAACGCCGATGCAGGTGCCGGAGAATGTCGACTGCAGCACCCAGGTGCCTGTGCTCCAACGGTACCAAGCATCGGCGCTCAACAGGTCCTGCACAGCGTCCTGGTCCAGATCCGCGTAAAACAGCGCATTCGCGGGCAGGCTCACCGCCAGATCTTCATTGAACCAGTCGAGCTGGCACTCGTCGAGAATGCCGTTGCCATCGCAATCGTTGCCCGCCATTTCACAGCTGTCCGGAATTCCATTCGCATTGCAGTCCGGCAGACCTTCGCAACTGTCCAGAATTCCATTGCTGTTGCAATCGTTGTCGTCCAGTTCGCAGGTGTCCGGAATGCCGTTGGCATTGCAGTCGTCCAGGCCTTCTTCGCCGTCTGGAATGCCATTCCCGTTGCAGTCCTGACAGACATCGGGAATGCCATCGTTGTTGGAGTCCAACTCGGGCTGGCAGGAATCGGAAATGCCGTCTCCATTGCAGTCCCGGGCAAACCCGGCCGCGATCTCCCAATCGTCAGCCAGACCATTGGCGTCGCAATCGGCCAGAATCGAATTCATGATATCGCAGTCATCCGGAATGCCGTTCTGATTCTGATCGCCCCATGTCAGCTCAAGCCGCGCGAATGCCCCGCTGGCCACACGCCCCAGCTGCAACCATCCGGGCGCCGTATCGTCATGCACGATCTGCAACAGCTTGCGTCCGCTCATCTCGGCCAGCGGGAATGTCTGCGGGGGATCGGCTGCGCAGAACCAGGCCGCCAGAACATTGTCTTCCCGCGTTCCAAGCAAGTCCGGACAGCCGTCCCCGTCCAGCTCGCGAACATGGATTCCGTTCAGGGCGGCACCCGAAGAAGCCAGCAACTCGAGCACCGGTGCGGCTCCCGTGTTGTGGATCACCACCGGCACGCCACTCGTGCCTTGCGCTGTGACCAGATCCGGATAGCTGTCTCCGGGCTCCTGCAGCATCTGCAGCTTGCGCAGCAGATTGGCCGGAGCGCCGTACAGGGTCTGCTCGCTGTAGACCCCGCCGTTGTTGGTCTTTAGCTTGAGATCCGCATTGTAGACGAAGGCGAAGTCCGTATCCCCGTCCAGGTCCCAGTCGAGCAGCTGGCCGGCGTGGAAGCGCTGGGTCAGCAGTACGGGATTCAGCTGGAATCCAGAGCTGGTCTGCAGGTAGGTGCCCGCGTTGTAGGCCACGACGTCCAGGTCTCCGTCGCCGTCCACGTCACCGACCGCGGCGGAGGAGTGGCTGGCGCCCGAGATCTGAACCGTCGTGTTGCCATCGATCGAACGCAGCAGGAAACGTGGATACTGTTGGTCGCCGTTGCCGAAGGACAGTTCGCTGATCAGTACCCGGATCTGACCATCGCCGTAGAAATCTCCCGCCCAGAACACGTTCCAATCCGAGTAGAAGAAGTTCGCATCGAGCAGCAGCACCGCCGTGTAGACGCTCCCGTCGTTCCGGTACCAATACAGGCTCGTGGCCTGGGTGGAGCGGGCTGGCAACACATCCAAGTCGCCATCTCCGTCGAGATCCTGAAGCAGGATCCCGTCCTGCAGGGAGTTCAGACCGGACAGGTCCTGGCGCACGCCCTGCAAGACCTGCAGCTCAGTGTTGTCCGGTATGCCGTTGACATTGCAGTCCTGGCCATGCGCGGACATTGCGCTCACGAAAATGGACAGTAGTAGTGTTTTCATGGTGTTTCCTGACTGGCGGATTCAACAAGCAAAGCGGCTTGTGGTCGAAAGAGCGAATCCAGCACTACAAAAGCAACGCCGATGTTCGCCCAGCAAAACTCTCATTGCTGTATGGAATACCAGCGCTTGTGTGACATGACAGCCCATTTTTGTGCAATGATCAGCGAAGGCCTGCTAGCGGCAAACTGCTTGAATACACCACGTAGTTCCGGCCAGTACCCGGCCCCATTTGACGCTCACCCACTGCACCGCCAAAAACGGGAAACGCCCCTGCGAAGGGGCGTTTCGAATGAAAACCAGGCGGCGACCTACTCTCCCACACAATCGCTCATGCAGTACCATCGGCGCTGGCGGGCTTAACTTCTCTGTTCGGGATGGGAAGAGGTGTGACCCCGCCGCTATGGCCACCTGAATATTTTTGAATCCAGGCATGCAGACGTCAACTCGTTGTTTGGTCAATCCAGACGTTCTGTTCACCGTCCTGGTGGTCCACCAAGACATCTGGGAACCCCCACCGAACATGTCGGAAGGGAAAATTAAATCAAGTCACACGGCCGATTAGTACGACTCGGCTGAACACATTGCTGTGCGTACACCTGTCGCCTATCAACGTCATCATCTCTGACGGGCCTGAAGTGAGAACTGATCTTGTAGTTGGTTTCGCACTTAGATGCTTTCAGCGCTTATCCTTGCCGAAGGTGGCTACCCAGCCATGCCATTGGAATGACAACTGGTGCACCAGAGCTTCGTCCGCACCGGTCCTCTCGTACTTGGTGCAGCTCTACTCAATTCTCATACGCCCGCGACGGATAGGGACCGAACTGTCTCACGACGTTCTGAACCCAGCTCACGTGCCGCTTTAATTGGCGAACAGCCAAACCCTTGGGACCTTCTACAGCCCCAGGATGCGACGAGCCGACATCGAGGTGCCAAACCGCTTCGTCGATGTGAACTCTTGGAAGCGATAAGCCTGTTATCCCCAGGGTACCTTTTATCCTTTGAGCGACGGCATTTCCACGCATAACCGCCGGATCACTAAAGCCTGCTTTCGCACCTGCGCGACGTGTAAGTCTTGCAGTCAAGCTCCCTTATGCTTTTACACTCTTCGCACGATTGCCGACCGTGCTGAGGGAACCTTTGCGAGCCTCCGTTACATTTTGGGAGGCGACCGCCCCAGTCAAACTACCCGCCTGACACTGTCCCGGATGTGGATTCACACACCGCGGTTAGAATTTCACCAAAGCAAGGGTGGTATTTCAAGGTTGACTCCCCGACCACTGGCGTGGCCGGATCACCGTCTCCCACCTATCCTACACATGCTAGGGTAAAACACAATATCAGGTTATAGTAAAGGTCCATGGGGTCTTTCCGTCCTGTCGCGGGTAGCCGGCATCTTCACCGACATTGCAATTTCACCGATTCCGTGGTTGAGACAGCGCCCAAATCGTTACACCATTCGTGCAGGTCGGAACTTACCCGACAAGGAATTTCGCTACCTTAGGACCGTTATAGTTACGGCCGCCGTTTACTGGGGCTTCGGTTCAAAGCTGCCGTCCGAAGACTTGACCTCTTCCCTTAACCTTCCAGCACCGGGCAGGTGTCACACCCTATACAGCGTCTTACGACTTCGCAGAGTGCTATGTTTTTGGTAAACAGTCGCTTGGGCCTGGTCACTGCGGCCCCCGTGAAAGCCGGACGCGAAGTCCATTTCCCACAAGGGCACTCCTTCTCCCGAAGTTACGGAGTTAATTTGCCGAGTTCCTTAACCACGGTTCTATCGATCACCTGAGGATACTCACCCCATCTACCTGAGTCGGTTTACGGTACGGTCAGCTAACATCTCGCTTAGAGGCTTTTCCTGGCAGCATGATTAGGGGCAGTTCATGAGCTTGCGCTCTCCCATTCGCGCCTCGGGTATACTGTGACGGATTTGCCTATCACAACCCCACACGCTTAGACCGGCAATCCAGTGTCCGGCTGCCCTTTCACTTCTGCGTCCCCCCATCGCTCAAACGATGCGTCGCTGGTACGGGAATATTAACCCGTTTTCCATCGCCTACGCCTTTCGGCCTCGGCTTAGGGTCCGACTAACCCTCCGCAGATTATCTTTACAGAGGAATCCTTGGACTTTCGGTGGGAAGGTTTCTCGCCTTCCTTATCGTTACTCATGCCAGCATAATCGTTTCTGTCTCCTCCAGCATGGATCGCTCCACACCTTCGACGGTTAACAGAATGCTCCCCTACCGCACGTGTACAAGTACACATGCCCATGGTTTCGGCGGTGGTTTTGAGTCCCGAAAATTATCGGCGCCGGACTACTCGACCAGTGAGCTATTACGCACTCTTTAAAGGGGTGGCTGCTTCTAAGCCAACCTCCTGGTTGTCTGGGCGGTCCAACATCCTTATTCACTTAAACCACACTTGGGGGCCTTAACCGTTGGTCTGGGTTGTTTCCCTTTCGACTACGAAAGTTATCTCACGCAGTCTGACTCCCGATCTAAACATGACGGCATTCGGAGTTTATCAGGGTTTGGTACCCGGGTGAGGGCCCTAGTCCTGCCAGTGCTCTACCTCCGTCAGTCAACAATCGAGGCTAGCCCTAAAGCTATTTCGGGGAGTACGAGCTATCTCCAGGTTTGATTAGCCTTTCACCCCTACCCACAGCTCATCCAATGACTTTTCAACGTCACCTGGTTCGGTCCTCCAGTTCCTTTTACAGAACCTTCAACCTGGCCATGGGTAGATCACCTGGGTTCGCGTCTGCCGCAACATACTTTCGCCCTATTCAGACTCGCTTTCGCTATGGCTCCGGTGCTGAACACCTTAACCTGCATGCTACGAGCAACTCGCTGGCTCATTATGCAAAAGGCACGCGGTCACCCCGCAAGGGGGCTCCCACTGCTTGTAAGCGCACGGTTTCAGGATCTATTTCACTCCCCTCCCGGGGTGCTTTTCACCTTTCCCTCACGGTACTGGTTCACTATCGGTCACAGACGAGTATTTAGCCTTAGCAGGTGGTCCTGCTGGATTCCCGCAGAATTTCTCGTGTTCCACGGTACTTGGGATCCGTTCTGGAGGGCAGTGCCTTTCGCCTACCGGCCTATCACCGTCTATGGAGCGACTTTCCAGACGCTTCGACTAGACACTGCCTTTGTAACTCCATGGTCTTCATTGGGAAAGACCCGAACGTCCCGCGACCCCGACAATACAACGCCCCAACGCTTGGCATATTGTCGGTTTGGGCTCTTCCCGGTTCGCTCGCCGCTACTTGGGGAATCACGGTTGTTTTCTCTTCCTCCGGGTACTTAGATGTTTCAGTTCCCCGGGTTGGCTCTCTTTTGAGTGACGGAACATTACTCCCGCCGGGTTGCCCCATTCGGAAATCTCCGGATCTACGCTTGTGTGCAGCTCCCCGAAGCTTATCGCAGCTTACCACGTCCTTCATCGCCTGTCTGTGCCAAGGCATCCACCGTACGCCCTTAAAAACTTGAAAATCCATTCCGATCGTGAGACAGCAAGCAAAACTTGTTGTCTCACGCATTCATTCAGTGGCGGTTCTCAGATGTCTCGATGAACAATTGCAACCCGTGGGTGTACGCAAGCGTACACCTTCGGAGTTTTCGCAAGCGAAAACTCCGGTCACGCGGCCAACATCGCTGCTGACCTGTGACTGTCCTCGTGGCCATCCGGGCTGGATGGCACGGGACATATGGACGTACCACGTCTTGTCCGCGACGAACAAGGGTGGCGACCAAATGGGTTGCGTCGTCATGAATTGATTCATGACAACGAGTTGACTTCTGCATGTCAAAGAACGTGCATCCGCAAGCGGACGCAGTGCCGGATCCCACCACCGTGAAGTGAAGCGGTGTTCCGCGGCCAGAACATCATCCGAAAACGATGTCCAAATGGAGAATATGGGGCTCGAACCCACGACCTCCTGGTTGCAAACCAGGCGCTCTCCCAGCTGAGCTAATTCCCCGGCTGAGCGCTGAAGCGCTCAGCTTGGGACTTTTCGCTGCGCGAAAAGTCCTGGCTGCCGGCATGCCGCAGTCCAGTCCTTTCCCACAGGAAAATCCGGCTGATCACTTCAGATCCACAGTCCGGTACTGACGAAAGACACAGGGTAACCTGGCGTCACTCCCCAGGCCCGAACAGTGGGCCTAGGTGGAGTTGAACCACCGACCTCACGCTTATCAGGCGTGCGCTCTAACCAACTGAGCTATAGGCCCGCTCAGACGGAAACCCGAAGGCCCCCGCAAGACGCTGCACGTGTCCGTGCTGTCTGTGTTTCGTCTCCAAAGAGCAGGCCGGTTCCCCGGCCCAAAATCAAAACATAGTCGAAAATACGGCCACGCCTGCGTGTCAACAAGTTGACACGGCGCACCAACAAGTTGGTGCGTGCGCGTTTCATCTGTCGGCACGTGCGCGCCAACAAGTTGGCGCGAATTGGTCTCGGCGCATTTCCCGTAGGAAACTTGCCGTACTCCTTAGAAAGGAGGTGATCCAGCCGCACCTTCCGGTACGGCTACCTTGTTACGACTTCACCCTAGTCATCAGTATCACCTTCGGCGCCTGCCTCCTTGCGGTTGGCTCAGCGACTTCGGGCGCTCCCGACTCCCATGGTGTGACGGGCGGTGTGTACAAGGCCCGGGAACGTATTCACCGTGGCATGCTGATCCACGATTACTAGCGATTCCGGCTTCACGCAGTCGAGTTGCAGACTACGATCCGAACTGAGGCCGGTTTTTTGGGATTAGCTCCACCTCGCGGTATCGCAACCCATTGTACCGACCATTGTAGCACGTGTGTAGCCCTAGGTGTAAGGGCCATGATGACTTGACGTCGTCCCCACCTTCCTCCCGGTTAACCCGGGCAGTCTCCTTATAGTTCTCAGCTTGACCTGCTAGCAAATAAGGATAAGGGTTGCGCTCGTTGCGGGACTTAACCCAACATCTCACGACACGAGCTGACGACAGCCATGCAGCACCTGAGACAGAGACCCCGAAGGGAAATCCACTTTCATGGACGGTCCTCTGCCACAATCCTAGGTAAGGTTTTTCGCGTTGCATCGAATTAAACCACATGCTCCACCGCTTGTGCGGGCCCCCGTCAATTCCTTTGAGTTTCAGCCTTGCGACCGTACTCCCCAGGCGGGATACTTAACACGTTAGCTCCGGCACTGAACCGACCAAATCAAATCCAGCACCAAGTATCCATCGTTTACGGCGTGGACTACCAGGGTATCTAAGCCTGTTTGCTCCCCACGCTTTCGCTCCTCAGCGTCAATTAGCGACCAGAAGATTGCCTTCGCCATCGGTGTTCTTCCTGATATCTACGCATTCCACCGCTACACCAGGAATTCCATCTTCCTCTTCGCAATTCAAGAACTCCAGTTTCCAGCGCAGTTTCATGGTTGAGCCATGAGATTTCACGCCAGACTTAAAGTCCCGCCTACGAGCCCTTTACGCCCAATAAATCCGGACAACGCTTGCACCCCCCGTATTACCGCGGCTGCTGGCACGGAGTTAGCCGGTGCTTACTTAGGAGGTACCGTCAGACCGGGCAATACCCGGTGGTTCTTCCCTCCTTACAGAACTTTACACTGCGTAACAGCGTCATCGTTCACGCGGCGTTGCTGGATCAGGGTTTCCCCCATTGTCCAATATTCCTCACTGCTGCCTCCCGTAGGAGTCTGGGCCGTATCTCAGTCCCAGTGTGGCTGATCATCCTCTCAGACCAGCTAGACATCGTTGGCTTGGTGAGCCGTTACCTCACCAACTACCTAATGTCACGCAGACCCATCCCCCGACGATAAATCTTTAACACCAGGACCATGCGATCCCGGTGCGTCATGCGGTATTAATCCCAGTTTCCCGGGGCTATCCCCCATCGAAGGGCAGGTTGTCTACGCGTTACTCACCCGTTCGCCACTTTCCACCTCTCCGAAGAAAGGCTTCACGTTCGACTTGCATGTGTTAAGCACGCCGCCAGCGTTCGTCCTGAGCCAGGATCAAACTCTCCATTGTGATCTATTCGTTCAAATAAGAATCGAATGGATGAATGATCCATGCACTCTCGTACATGACTCAAAATGTTCCCCAGGACAACCCCGAAAGGTCTCCTGAGTGACGTGGCCGTATAGTTTTCGACTATGTCAATGAGCGCGTTCGACTGTTCAGAACAGTCCCGATTCGCCGCCAGAAAAGCGGCAAGACTTCCAACATACCAACCGTGTTTGGGTTGCGCAAGCGAAAAGTGCTCGATACGCATTCCCTTGGTTCATGCAGAATCAGCTTTGTCGGGAAAAAGATCCGGGGGTTCCAGACCTCAAATCGGCGAGCCGGGCCCGAATCGCATCAAAGCTCGGCGATGCGGGCATTCAACTGGGCCACCAGATCCTTGTTGCCACGGCTGCCCGAGACCTTGCTGATCAGATCGGGCATCCAGGCACCGGAGGGACGACTCATCAGTGCGGTACGGAGCCGGGACATGGCCCGCAGCTCGGATTCATCCAGCAGCTTCTCTTCCTTGCGCGTACCGGATTCACCCAGATCGATGGCGGGCCAGATACGCTTCTCCGCCAGCTTGCGATCCAGCACCAGCTCCATGTTGCCGGTACCCTTGAATTCCTGGAAGATCACGTCATCCATGCGGCTGCCCGTTCCTACCAGTACGGTCGCGATGATTGTGAGACTGCCCCCGCCCTGAACCTTGCGGGCCGCGCCGAAGATGCGTTTGGGCCTTTCCAGTGCCCGGCTGTCGATGCCGCCCGACAGTATGCGCCCGCTGTTTCTGGTTTCCTTGTTGAACGCTCGCCCCAGCCGAGTGAGCGAATCCAGGAACAACACCACATCCTTGCCAGCCTCCACTTCCCGCCGGGCGTATTCCGTCATCAGTTCGGCCACTCGCACATGGTTGTCGGTGCTGTGATCCGAACTGGACGCAATGACATGCCCATGGACCGTCCGCCGCATGTCCGTGACTTCCTCGGGACGCTCGTCGACCAGCAGCATCAGTTCCGTGACGCCGGGATGATTCAGGTGAATGGCCTTGGCCAATTGCTGAAGCAACACGGTCTTGCCACTGCGCGGAGGAGCCACGATCAGCGAACGCTGGCCTTTGCCGATGGGTACGAAGAGGTCCAGAATGCGCATCGCGACCGGACAATCCGGATGCTCGAGGGTCAGGCGCTCTTCCGGGTCGATGGGAACCCCCTGGTCCATCGGGGGCAGGTCCTTCCATGCGACAGGACTGAGGCCCTGGATGGATTGCACCTTGAAGAGCCTCGGTGCGCGCTTGTCCTGATCCTGCACCAATCCATGCACGAGGCAACCCGGCCTCAGGTGCAGGGCCTTGATCAACTCTGGCGGGACGTAGGGATCATCGGGGACCGAACGAAGATCGTGGTCCAATGAGCGCAACAGGCCGGCACCCTTGGGGGACGGTTCGAACACACCGGTAACTTCCCAGGTTCTGGGCATACGGATACTCCGGAACTGAATTGAGCGCACGTTGCAGGCAGGGGATCGTCAGGAATCTGATGTCACATCCGGGCGAGAAATTGCGCCGAAATCACCTGACTATATTAAAAATCCGATTCTATCGCAGCAGCTGGCCGCAACAGCGGCTGCGAGCCCGTCCGACCACTCAAGGAAAAGCACAGGATTCCAGATGCTACCCGTCACGCGCACGACCAAGGAACTGATTGAGATTCCCAGCCCCACGGGATACACGGACAGGATCATCGAGCATCTTGAACAGCGGCTTGATGGCTGGGGAATCCGGCACCAGCGAACCCGCAAGGGTGCCCTGATCGCGGGCAATCACCCGAGCCCCGAGCTGGTGATCGCCGGCCACATCGACACACTGGGGGCCATGGTGGCCAGCATCACCGAAGCAGGCATCATCCGCCTGTGCCAATTGGGCGGTTGGCCGGTCACGTCATTCGAAGGCGAGTATCTCACCCTGTTCACGCATGATGGCCGTGCATATCGCGGGACCTTCCTGCTGGACAACCCGGCGACCCACGCGAATCGCGAGGTCAATTCCACCGTGCGCAGCATGGACAACACCTGGCTGCGCCTGGACATGGAAACGTCTTCGCGCAAGGATCTGGAAGCCCTGGGCATCTCGGTCGGAGATTTCGTGGTCTTCGACCCCCGATTCGAATTCGTTGAGAACGGCTTCATTCGCTCGCGCTTCCTGGACAACAAGGCGGGTACCGCCTGCCTGCTGGACGTGGCCCATGCCTTGTCCAGCACTCTGCACGAACTGCCGGTATGTTTCCTGTTTTCCAACTACGAGGAAGTGGGACACGGCGCGGCGGGCGGATATCCTGACAGTGTGAAGGACATGCTGGTGGTGGACATGGGCGTGGTGGGCAAGGGTCCGGCCGGGGATGAGTTCCACACCAGCATCTGCGCCAAGGATTCCGGTGGTCCCTATGACTTCGGCTTTCGCACCGAGTTGGTGAACCTGGCCCGCCAGAAGGAAATTCCCCATCGGGTGGACGTATACCCGTTCTATTCCAGCGACGGTACTGCGGCCTTGCGGGCTGGAAATGACTTCAGGGTCGCGCTGGTGGGGCCCGGTGTGGCAGCATCCCACGGGCTGGAGCGCACACATGAACGCGCGTTGACCGCCACCTGCGAGCTGCTGACCACACTGATCGAGTCGCGCTATTCGTCGTGAACCCAGCACGAGCATCACGAAAACAACACGGGGCACCCATGGGCGCCCCGTGTTCGTCTCCATTCTGGATGACGGCTATTTGATTTCGAAGTGTCCGACCACGATGACACTCAGGTCCTCTCCGTTCACGTTCATGGATCCGTCTTCGTTGCCCCAGAACAGCAGGTTCGTGCCACGGGTCAGCTCCACGTCTCCACGGAAGTCCAGCACATAGTCGCCGGTATTCGTGTACAGCAGCCACTGGCCGTCCGCAAGCTTGGAAGCGATGATGCCGGTGGCCGAATAGGCGTACTCGCCATCGGACACACGAACCTGGGAAGCCTTGCGCGAATCGACACTGTGAATGGGGGCCACGGCGGCCATGGTGAAACTGGCGATGGTCAGGCAAGCGAGCAGGGTGCTGAGCGTCTTCATTTTGTGAAACTCCTGATTCGGTGTTCAACTTCTATGTCTTCTGTCCTTCGGAATCAGGTATTGCCAGTATCGTGCCAAAATTTCTTTCCACTTCAAGTCATTGATTTTCAAGCCATTGGAAGCCTCTCCGATGTGATCCGGGCCCCAGTGCCCCAGGACACAGTTGAAATGCACCAGCCACTGGAGTTCAACTGAACCAATTCCGCTCAGCTCATGTCACGCCACGGTTCCGGAGAGTCAACCGGGTACACAACAAAACGGGCACACAACAAAACGGGCACACAACAAAACGGGCACACAACAAAACGGGCACACAACAAAACGGGCGGCCCTTCTGGGCCGCCCGCGCACTGGAGAAGTGCAGGTTGGATCACTTGTACTCGAGCACCTGGAAACAGGTGTAGGACTCGTCGTTGAACTTCAGGCTCTGATGCCTCCCGCAGGTCAGAATGAGTTCACTGCCGAAATCCAGTTCCACGGGCAAGTCGAACTGCAGCACGATCAAGCCCTGCTCCATGGAACGGAAGAAGAAGTTCCGGGAATCAATCGACTCCATGACGACTCCGGTGAGCACAGTCTGCTCGACGACCGGGGCATCGAAGCCGGGCCGCAGCGAATTGTCGATCTGGTTCTTGCGAGCTCCGGCGGTGGACGTCAGGGTCAGGGTGGCGCAGAGCAGCAGTGTGGCGATGCGGAGAGTATTCTTGAACATGATCTACCTCGTTTCTTGATTCGAATGCCTGTCGGAGGTTGACTACGCAGATCGTATGCCAATCCCATCTCCGCTCTCATGTTCTTTGTTTACGAATACTTGCAACCATTGCACTGTTACCTTCACCGCCCGATGGGCGGTCCTGAACCATGATCTGGACCGATTGGGTGCAGATGCCCCACTCTCATGGATGACATGGGCGTGCTCTGTATCGTTGGCGGGGCACTGGTCAACTCCTACTTTCCTGCCCTCGAATCCGCTTTCGAACCAACTACATAGAGGACATGCATGGGAAGCGAACGTTTGCGCATACGCCGCCTGCTTGAAGACACCACCCTTGTGGGACGCGAGGTGTCAACCGCAGGATGGATCCGGACCAATCGCACAGGTAAAACCGTTTCCTTCATCGAATTGAATGACGGATCGTGCCAGGCCAGCATCCAGTTGGTCTATGGACCGGAACTGATTGACAATTTCGAGGAAATCGGACGGGCGCTGACCGGGTCCTGCCTGCAGGTGACGGGCACCCTGGTCGCCAGTGCCGGCAGCGGGCAGTCCGTGGAGATTCATCTGCAGCAGGTGACGATCCTGGGAAGCTGCGACTCCAGCTATCCCTTGCAGAAGAAGCGCCACAGCTTCGAGTTTCTGCGCACGATTTCCCATCTGCGTCCGCGCACCAACACCTTCGGCGCCGTGTTCAGGGTGCGCAGCCGCCTGGCGTACTCGATCCACCGATTCTTCCAGGATCGGGGCTTCGTCTACGTGCACACGCCCATCATCACGGGCAATGATGCCGAGGGCGCCGGCGAGATGTTCCGGGTCAGCACGCTCGACCCGGCCACCCCTCCGCGTCTGGACTCGGGAGCCATCGACTGGTCGAAGGACTTCTTCGGGCGCGAGACGAACCTGACCGTCAGCGGACAACTGAACGGAGAGATGTTCGCGCTGGCCTTGTGTGACATCTACACTTTCGGCCCGACATTCCGCGCCGAGAACAGCCATACCTCACGACACGCCAGCGAATTCTGGATGATCGAGCCGGAAATGGCCTTTTACGACCTGGCCGCCAACTGCGAACTGGCGGGCGAGTTTCTGCGCTACCTGATCAACGACCTGCTCGAGAACTGCGCCGAGGACATGGCCTTCTTCGACCAGTGGATCCGCAAGGGACTGCTGGACTCGCTGCGCCAGATCGCCTCAAGCCCCTTCGAGCGGTTGACGTACACGGATGCGATCAAGGCACTGGAGGCCTCCGGCAAGAAATTCGAGTTCCCGGTGGCCTGGGGCAAGGACCTGCAGAGCGAGCACGAACGCTGGCTCACGGAAGAGTACCTCAAACGCCCCGTGTTCGTGACCGACTACCCCAAGGAAATCAAGGCCTTCTACATGCGGCGCAACGACGATGGCCGCACGGTGGCCGCGATGGACCTGCTGGTGCCCGGGGTGGGCGAGATCATTGGCGGCAGCCAGCGCGAAGAACGCCTGGATGTGCTTGTCGGCTGCATCGAAGCGCTGGGCCAACCGCTGGAAGCCTATGAATGGTATCTCGACAGCCGTCGTTTCGGCAGCGCGCCCCACGCTGGTTTCGGTCTGGGCTTCGAACGCATGATCATGTACGCCACGGGCATGGAGAACATCCGTGACGTGATGCCCTTCCCGCGCACGCCGGGAAGCTGCGATTTCTAGAATTTTCCGTGATACGGGCCACAACAGGAGGTGCTTCCGTGATTTCCCGCGAGCTGGTCGCCGACCAACTGCATCACACGCTTGAGACAGTCGATCTGAATCTGCCCGGCACCTGCATGCGTGGCAAGGTGCGGGACAGCTGGCACCGCGATGGCCGACGGCTGATCGTGACCAGCGATCGCGTGAGCGCCTATGATGTGGTGCTGACCACGATCCCCTTCAAGGGCCAGGTGCTCAACCAGATGGCAGCCTTCTGGTTCGAGGCGACCCGCGACATCGTGCCCAATCACGTGGTTTCGCTGCCCGCACCCAATGCGATGATCGTGCGGGATGTGGAACCGCTGAAGGTGGAAATGATCGTGCGCGGCTACCTGACGGGCACCACCAGCACCAGCATCTGGACGCATTACAAGAATGGCGGGCGCAATTTCTGCGGCAATCCGCTGCCCGATGGTCTGGTCAAGGATCAGGCCCTGCCCCACGCCCTGCTGACTCCCTCCACCAAGGCGGAACAGGGCGAGCACGACGAGAGCGTATCCGCCGAGGAAATCGTGAAACGCTCGCTGGTGAGTCGGGACATCATGGACCAGCTCTCCCGCATCAGTCTGGCCCTGTTCGCGCGCGGTACGGAAATCGCGGCCCGTCAGGGCATCATTCTGGTGGACACCAAATACGAGTTCGGCCTGCTGGACGGCAAGGTCATCCTGATTGACGAGATCCACACTCCCGACAGCAGCCGGTTCTGGTACGCGGACACCTATCAGCAGCGACTGAAGGAAGGTGCCGAGCAGCGGCGCATCGACAAGGACGTGATGCGCACCTGGCTGGCGGAACGCGGGTTCACGGGCGACGGCCCCGTGCCCCCGATCACGGACGAGCTGCGCATCGAGGCCGCGCTGAAGTACATCGAAGCCTACGAGGCGATCACGGGCAGCACCTTCGACGCCGAACCCGGACCGGTTGGACCGCGACTGGCGCGCATCACCGACTACTGAAGCCCAGCTCGCGCAGAGCTTGGGCCAGCAGTGTGATCGCCTGATTCAATTGCTCACGCGTGGTGCCCAGCCCCACCGAGAACCGCAGGGTGGACTCTATCGTCTCCAGCGGCAGTCCCATAGCGGCAAGCACGTGGCTGGGTTCGGTGTGGTCACGGTGGCAGGCCGCTCCGGCACTGGCCGCGACCCTGGGACAGGCCGCCATCAGGTCACCGCTGCGGATTCCCGGAAATGAGACACTGCTGGTGTTTCCCAGTCGTGGCGCCCGACCGGCATTGAAGCGCACGGCGGGCAAGGTCTCACGCAGCACGCGCTCGAAATGATCGCGCAGGCCGGCATACTCTTCCAGAATCCCGGATTCGGCCATCTCGAATCGTCTGGCCGCCGCGCCCAAGCCCACGATTTCCAGCACATTGGGGGTGCCCGGTCGCAGGCCGCGTTCGTGAGACGCTCCGTGACACAGCGGCTGCAGCTGGATACCCTTGCGTACATACAACGCGCCCACGCCAATGGGCGCGTTCAGCTTGTGCCCCGCCACGGTCAGCAGGTCCACCCCCAGTTCATCCACTTTCACCCGGTGTTTGCCCACGGCCTGGGCCGCGTCACTGTGCAGGGGAATACCTCGCGCACGCACAAGCCGCGAAATCTCGTGCACGGGCTGCAGGCTGCCCACTTCGTTGTTGGCCAGCATCACACTGACCAGCCGGGTATCCGCTCGCAGGGCCGCCTCCAGTTCGGCAAGCTTGAGAACGCCCTGCCCGTCCACGCCCACCCGACTGACACTCCAGCCGCGTGACTCAAGAAAGCCGACCGTATTCAGCACGGCGGGGTGCTCGATGGCACTGCAGATCAGGTGCGCGGGTCTTGCCGGATCGCAGAGACCCAGGATCGCCAGATTGTCGGACTCGGTGCCACCGCTGGTGAAGAACAGTTCCTCGGCGGCACAGCCCAGCAGGGCGGCCAGGTCGGCGCGCGCTTCCTCGATGGCCATGGCGGCCTGACGTCCCCAGGCATGGGTGCTGGTGGGATTGCCGCAGTGGGCCAGCCAGGGCTGCATGGCGGCCACCGCCTCGGGAGCGACCGGCGAGGAGGCGTTGTGATCCAGATAGATCAGGTTCATGACGGATTCCAATCGAAACAGGCGATCGTTAGGTTGGCCGCCAACTTACGATACCCGAAAAGCCGCAGGAAGGGAGAGGACGATGAAACACTCCGTGGACCGCATCCAGCAGGAACTTCGGCGCCAGGGCCTGGACGGTTGGCTGCTCTTTGTCTTCCGCACCACCAACCCCGTGGCCGACTCGCTGCTGGGGCTGCCCTCGACGGGGGTCCGCACGCGCCGTTGTTTCTACTGGATTCCCGCATCGGGCGAGCCGGGCCGACTGCAGCATCGCATCGAGAGCACCACCCTGGCCCATCTGCCCGGCACGGTGCGCGAATACCTCAGCTACCAGAGTCTGCGTCAGGAACTGGATGCCCTGCTGACCGGCGCCACCCGCATCGCGATGGAATACAGCCCCATGGGCGCGATTCCCACCGTCTCCTGGGTCGATGGCGGCACACTGGATCTGGTACGCGACCTGGGCAAGACCGTGGTCTCCAGCGCCGAACTGATCCAGTTCTTCGAAGCCACGCTCACTCCTGAACAGGAAAGCAGTCACCTGGAAGCGGCAGCCCAGTTGCGCGACATCGCCTTCGCGGCCTTCCAGGAAACCGCCAAGGCCTGTGCGACGGGCAAACCGCTGAGCGAGTACGACCTGCAGCAGTGGATCATGAGCCGCTTCGCCGTCCAGGGCCTGAACACGGACCATCCCCCCATCGTGGGCATCAATGGCAATGCGGGAAATCCGCACTACGAACCCGCGGCCCATGGCTCGGCCCGGATCACGGAAGACTGCCTGTTGTTGATTGATCTCTGGGCCAAGTGCGATCGTCCCGGGGCGGTCTACGCCGACCAGACCTGGATGGGCTGGACCGGCCCCCGCACTCCGCCCGAACGCGTCACGCAGTTGTGGGAAGTGGTCCGTGATGCCCGCGACGCCGCCCTGGCACTGGTTCGGGAGCGCTGGGCGGCCAAGGCCCCCGTGCACGGCTGGGAAGTGGACCAGGCCGCGCGCGATGTGATCACGGCGGCTGGACTGGGCGACCGTTTCATCCACCGCACGGGGCACAGCATGCACACCGTGGATCACGCCAGCGGTGCCAACATGGACAATCTGGAAAGCAAGGAACTGCGTCCACTGATTCCCGGCACCCTGTTCTCGATCGAACCGGGCATCTACCTGCCGGATCTGGGCTACCGCTCCGAGATCAATGTGCTGCTGAGTGCCGAGGGCGAGGTGGTGGTGGCCGAAGGCACCCTGCAGCGCGAGCTGTTCCGCTGGTTGCCCCCAACACACTGAACGGCCGAACTCCAGGAGTCGACCGCTCAGTGCATCAGGAAACAGGAAGTGGGTCAGGGTTGCGGCCGGCCGTCGCGAGGCGGCAAGCCGATGAATCTCAGTCCAGGTCGGGACCGCCAGGCAGGGCGGACGGACCACCGGGGCCGCAAGGTCCGGCACCACAGCGACCCGGTCCGTGGGGACCGAAGCGCGGACCGTCAGCGTTCCAGCCTGGGCCCGGACCGCCGCGTCCCTTGCCCCCACGGCCCTTTCCGGGTCGGTCGAGGCTCGAGTATTTGCGGTCGAAGATGGCCTGCTGGGTTTCGTCCAGGTTCTTGCGGACCGCGACATGCACCTTGAGCCGTGACTTCAGCACCATGCCTTCGGCCTTGGTGATCTCGTCAGCCTTCTTCTCCATGGTCCCCAGACTCGCGTCGGACTTCAGGGCCATGTCCAGTTCCATCCGGGCTTTCTTCAGGTCCGCCTGAAGCTGCACCATTTCAAGCCGGTGCTGGTCCAGGGTCGTCTCGATCTGGCTGGCTTGGCCGGTCTTCAGGTTCAGCTCCGGATCCATCAGCAGTTGTCCCAGCCCTCGGGCGTGGGCGCCCACGGCCAGCAGGCCGATGGCGATCAAGGTCAAGGCGCGCATGTGATATCCCTTTCCATCTGTTGCGTCGCGTCGTTTGCGTGTCAGTGGAACGCCGGAACTCCATGCTTATTGCCCCCTGTCCTGTGCTTCCTGGCACTGAAGCCGGGAACCCGTCCGTCCGATCTACTATTAATGGCACAACCCTATATTTGCCGACCTGTTGGCGCAGGCTGAGGATGGGGGTCGCCACCGGGCACCGGCACCTTCCTGCAGGCACTTGCCCTGTCGCAGTGTACCGACCCCGGACTTCCGGGCCAGCCGCCCCATCGATCACCGACCGGATCGCCCGGTCCTCAACACCGCTGAACCATCGGCCGACTGCTTCTGGAGGTCCATCGACCGTTTGCTCTTCTGATCGTTGAACTCAATCTCCCGCCCGCCATTCCCGGCTCCCGGACACGTCCGCGGCCCCCGGCGACAGGGACTTCCAGAGGGTACCTCATCATTCAGGCACTCCGGCATCCTGTACGGCCCCGGGCCAGGACCCGCATCCTGCTGCTCATGGCCCTGCTGTGGCTTGCGCATCCCGTGATGGCGCTGGCCCAGGCCAGCACTTCCGACTCGTCCGGAAACCAGGACGACTCCGTCTGGGCTCCGCCTTCCAGCGGCTCCACCACCCTGCACACGGGGCTGGGGCTTTACAACGGCAACTCTCCGGACTCGCCCCTCTCGCAGCTGTCGCAGAGTGGCGAGAGTGCGGAGGCATGGCTGGGGCACCCTCGCCCCGGCGCGTCCACCATCATCCGCCAGGACAGCACGGCCAACGGTGTGATGCTGCGCAGCTACTCCTGGGACGGCACCCTGCTGGAATCCCAGTTCCTCAGCCACTCCAGCCTGGAACGCCGCCTGCTGCTGGCGCGCAACCAGGCCAAGGTGCGTCGCACTCTGGGCGAGAAATCGATGGATCTGGCGGCCGGAGGCGGCGAGCACATCCAGATTGACATTCCCTTCAAGATCCGCAGCCAGACCTTCCAGCGCATCTTCGGCAGCGGCCGCATCGGAATGAATGTGACCGGCCAGATCGGCATTCGCGGCGCCTACCGCAACGAGAAGCGCGAGAGCGAGTCGGCCAGTCTGCTGAACAACAACCGCAACAACTTCCAGCTGGAGCAGAACCAGCAGTTCACCGTGGTGGGCAAGATCGGCGAGAAGGTGGATGTGCACATCGACCAGGACACCGAGCGCACCTTCGACTTCGAGAACAGCCTCTCGATCACCTACACGGGCGAGCCCGAGGAGATCATCCAGAGCCTGGAAGTGGGCAACATCTCGATGAGCCTGCCCAGCACGCGCTTCGTCAACTTCAGCGAGAAGAGCAGCGGGCTTTTTGGACTGAAGGCCGTGACACGCTTCGGACCGCTGCAGCTCACGGGCGTGGCCTCCTCGGAAAAGAACGAATCCAAGAAACAGACCGCGCGCGGCGACGGCTCCAGCGAAAGCACCCAGGCGCGCAATCCGGGCGAGTGGGTGCCCAACCTGTTCTTCGTCAACGACTTCTACCGCGACCGCTACCGCGAGCTGGAGGCGGGCACCTACCGTCACTACACCACGGATCAGGCCCGCATCACAAAATTCACTCTCTGGCGCTTCAGCCGCGAACAGGGCAGTTACCGCCGCCTGTATCTTGTGGGCCCCGATGGCAGCCCGGAGTTCGATGGCCAGCTCTACCAATTGCAACCCTACGAATGGAGTAGCGGGAGCACCGCGGATCTGCCCTTCAAAATTGACGAGGATCGCGGTATCGTTCAGTTGAACTTTAGCCCACGTCCCAACGAATTCGTGGCCATGTCCTACAGTACCGCGACGGCCAACTTCTTCCAGACTCCGCACTCCACGGTGTCAGGCAACACCTACCAGGCATTCAGTCAGGGTGTCCATGAGAACGAGCTCACGGACGAGCAGTCGAGCGTGGTGGTGCTTGTGCCCCAGAACTTCAGCCCCGACAGCGACAAGGGCTACTGGGACCGCATGCTGAAGAACGTCTACTCGGTGGGCGCCCAGAACTCCGACCAGAACGATTTCAGCCTGAACATCCTCAAGACCGCCTCGGGCGGCACGGGCAGCACCAGCCAGAACGGCACCAGCTACCTCTCGATCTTCTATCTGGACACCGAGCAGAACGGCACGGGCGTGGTGGGCAAGGACGGCAAGATCGACCGCAAGTGGCTGGACCCGGACACCGGATACCTGTGGTTCCCCAGCTTGGAGCCCTTCGGCTCCTCACAGGACTCCACGGGTTTTTCGCGCGTGCTGGATCAGCGTGATGGCTCGATCCTGCCCAACATCGTGAACACGGCCAACGACACCCAGTACATCGGCTTCGCCGACTCGACCACCATGGCCCCGCTGTACAACCTGCGCACCACGGACATCACCTATCTGGACCTGGTCTCGCGCTTCTCGCTGGAATCGACGGCGCTGGTGGGCACCGAGGTGATCAACCTGGGCTGGAACGTGACCAACGTGAGCGTCACCGCCAACGGCCGGCGGCTGAGCGAGGGCACCGACTACGAGCTGGACGAGTTCGCCGGCATCATCCGCATCACCAACCCGGTGTACACCCAGCCCAACCAGGAGATCGAGGTCACCTTCGAGACTCCCCAGCTCTTCCAGCTGCGCAAGAAGACCTATGCCGGCCTGCGCGCCGAGTACGATCTGGGCAACACCAACTTCCTGGGCGCCAGCGCGATCTACTTCAACGAGGAGAGCAGCGAGCGCAAGATCCGTCTGGGCAACGAGCCCATCAAGAACCTGATCTTCGACGTCAACGGCCGGCTGAAGTTCAAGCCGCGCCTGATGACCCAGGCCATCGACGCGCTGCCCCTGATCGAGGCCGACGCCGAGTCGGGGCTGAGCATGGAAGCCGAGTACGCCATCGTGCTGCCCGACCCCAACCCCTCGAACAGCCCGACCACGGGCGACAACAACGGGGTGGCCTACATCGACGACTTCGAGAGTTCCAAGCAGGAGATCCCGGTGGGCATGGGCGCCAACCAGTGGTTCCTCTCCTCGCAGCCGGTGAGTGACGCGCTGGGCTACCGCGGGCAGATCGGCTGGTGGAACCCGCGCGACCGGGTGAACGCCTCGGACATCTGGCCCAACTACCAGCAGAACGCGCGCGAAGGCACCAGCAACAACATCCGCCTCTTCCGGCTGCACTACTACCCCTTCACCCTGGCCAGCCAGGTGATCTCGGACAGCGAGTTCAGCCTGGACGGCTCACCCGTCGAGCGCCAGCGCTCCTGGGGCGGCATCTACTACGACTTCCGCGGGGCCTACGACGACCTGTCCGACAAGAAATACCTGGAGATGACGGTGTACATCTCGGGCGACAACAGCGGCGTGATGCACATCGATCTGGGCCAGATCTCGGAAGACGTGATCCCCAACGGCGCGCTGGACACCGAGGATCTCAACGATGACGACCAGCTGGTGCCCAGCGAGGACACCGGTCTGGACAACCTGGATGGCGCCGATCCCGAGTGGCCGCTGCCGGACGCCTTCTTCGGCTATTCGGCTCCCAACGACAGCGTGATGATCGCCGAGCTGGGCGACATCTACGACTGGTGGGACATCAACGGCAACTTCCTCAAGGACGCCTGGGAGCCCTGGTCCTTTGACGATTACCTGCGCTATCCGGATGACCGCCTGCCCCCCGACCGCAGCATCGACAAGTCACACGGCTGGGAAGGCAACTCCCGCGACAGCGACCAGATCTCGCCCGACAGCGAGGACCGCAACGGCAACAAGAGCGTCGAGCTGGAGAACAGCTACTTCTCGTACACGGTGCCGCTGAATCCCGCCAACCCGGACTTCGATCGCTACGCCTTCCCCAACGAGCGCGGCTGGGTCTACATCCGCATTCCGCTGGCCGACGACAACGTGCAGGTGGTGGGCAATCCCAACCTGACCCTGGTCAACGGTGTGCGCCTCTGGTTCAGCGGCAACACCCATCCGCTGGATCTGGACATCGCCGAGTTCAATATCGTGGGCAACGAGTGGCGCCAGGCCATCGTCGAGGAAAGCGACACCAGCCACTACGACGTGACCGTGCTGAACAACTTCGACAACAACCAGTTCTACTACGGCCCGCCCGGGGTGGAAGGCCAGAAGGACTTTCTGACCCAGGAAGTCAGCCGCGAGCAGAGCCTGGTGCTGCAGCTGGAAAACCTGCCCTTCGGTGAGACGGCCTGGGTCAAGAAGCAGTTCGCCACGCCCCAGACCTTCAGCGAGTACCGCAGGATGCGCATGTTCCTGCACGGTGGGTCCTTCACGCGCACCGAACTGACGGGCGAAGTGCCCGGCGAGGTGAACTTCGTCGAGGACAACACGCTGGAGTTCCGCTACCGCATCGAGTCGGCGCAGAACAACTTCTACGAGTACAGCAAGTTCATCCACCCCGGCTGGAACCCGGCCAACAGCCTGGATGTGCTCTTCACCGAGATCACGGCGCTGGAGTCATTCACGGCGGCGGGCAAGGAGCAGGAAGAGCCGGGCAAACCGATCACGCTGGCCGATGGCGGGCAGTTGCGCGTGCAGGGCAATCCCTCGATCAACCAGGTGCGCAGTCTCTACTTCGGCGTGCGCAACCACAGCGCGCAACCGGCCAATACCCAGGTCTGGTTCAACGAGCTGCGCCTGACCGATGTGAAGAAGGAGAACGGCAGCGCCTTCCGCGCCAAGGTGGATGCCAATTTCAGCGATGTGCTGAACCTGAACGCCAACTTCGAGCAGCAGGACGCCGAATTCCACAACGTGAAACAGCGCTCGGCGGGTGCCAACGCCACCTTCACCCAGAAGCGCAGCATCCAGGGTGACACGGACCTGGGGCGGCTGATGCCCCCCGACTGGAACACCAACCTGAATGTGTCCGGTGGCTGGTCCTACGACTACCGCCTGCCCAAGTACTTCCCCAACGACGACAGCGAAGTGGACCGCAACAACCACCCCGAGTGGGTCGAGGACGTCAGCCTGCGCCGCAACGCGCGCGCCAGCGTGCGCAAGACCAAGAGCGAGTCCTGGCTGGGCAAGCAGCTGGTGGACAAGGCCAGCCTGAGCTACGACGTGTCGGAGACGGTCTCGCGCAACAAGCTGATCGAAGGCGATACGACGGTCACCCAGAACTTCACCTTCGGCTACAACAACACCATCGACTGGAAGCACCGGCTGCGCCCGCTGTTCTTCCTGCCCGACTGGCCGCTGATCGGCAAGTACAGCGAAGCCGAGCTGAACTACTTCCCCAACAAGTTCAACCTGGGGGCCAACACCTCGCGCACACTGCGTGACAAACTGGATCGTGACGGCACCTTCCAGCACACCGAGACCTACACCCTGAACCGCAACTGGGCCACGGGCTTCGCGCCGCTGACCATCTTCAGCGTGGAGATGAACCGGGCCTACCAGAACAATCTGCTCTTCGACCGCGGACAGACCTCGGTGCCGGCCAACGATCCAACGCGCACCAGCGATGACGAATTCTACGTGCAGTACGAGCGCTGGCTGCAGGGCAAGGCCAGTTTCCACGACGGCGATCACAACATCACCCAGGGCATGAACTTCCGTTTCACGCCCGAGCTGCTGGCCTGGCTGAGCACGGACTTCACCTACAACACCAGCTACACCTGGCGGCGCACCCTGGTGGAGCCGGCCCGAGGTGTGGATCTGGGCAGCCGTGGCGACTTCCGCACCTCGATGCGGCTGAAGACCAAGGATGTGCTCCAGGCCGCCATGTTCACCAACACCGCGAAGCTCAGCGAGTACCAGAGCGAGTTCCAGGAAGAGAAAGCGGCCAGGACTGCCGAGCGTGATCGGAAACGCGCCGAGCGGGAAACCCTCAAGGAACAGCGCAAGGCCGACCGCCAGCAGGCCAAGGACAATAAGTCCGGAGACGGGAACGAAGACGAGTCCTCACCGCCCGCCCAGGCTCCGGAACAGCAGCCCGAAGAGCAGCCTGAATTGACCGAAGGCGGTACGGCGCCAGCCATGGTCGCCTCGCCCGTCGAACCTGTCGCACAGGATCCCGTGGTGGAGACACCACCCAGCGCGCCTGAACCCGAGCCAGAATCCGCACCCGTGCGCCGTTCCCTCTTTGACCAACTGCCCGACTCGGTGAAACTGAGCGCCCAGGACAGCCTGGTGCTGATGCGCGAGCAGGCAAAGATGGACAGCCTGATTCTGGCGGCACGGGGCACCACGCCCCCGGCCAAAGTGGAACTGCCCGCCGGCGGCGATTCCCTGCTGGTGACCGCCGCTGACGACGAGGAGCGCGGCCCCAATCCCGTGATCGAATGGCTGACCCGAGTGCGCAAGCGCCTGGCACTGGGCACCAATGCCTTCGATGATGTGACCATCACGTTCAATCGCACGGGCTCCTTCGGCAACCCGGGTCAGGCCGTGCTGCCCTGGACACACACCGCCAGCGAACGCCACGCGGCCCTGCTGTACCAGCTGGGTCTGAGCCGTGACACGGGCTTCGACACGCTGGGTGTGGGCAGTTATGTGGTGCAGACCCAGCGCTCATTCGGCTACGATTACAAGCTGGGCACCAAGGTGCGCTTCATCAAGTCGGTGCCCATCAACCTGAGCTACGACTTCGCCTTTGACCAGAGCTACACCAACGACCGCGAGAGCTCGCGGCGCAAGTCGGAGAACGGCTGGTTCAGTTTCAGCAACGAAACCCTCAGTGGCGGCACCTTCAACGATGGTGACCTGGTGGGCGGCAACCCCTCGCTGAAACTGGTGCCCAACTACAATCTGACCATCGGCGGGTTGGACAAACTGCCGGTCATCCGCACGCTGGTGACCTCGCTCAACCTGAATCACAGTTACACGGGCAAGCTGGAAACCTCGTACACGATTTCCAGTACCCGACCGGGCATGGAGCGCAGCCGTCTGTCCTACACGCGCAATTTCAGCCCGCTGGCCGGATTCGACTTCAGCACCAACAACGACTGGAGCGGCAACCTGAACTTCAACCAGAGTCGCACCCTGACGGTGACCACGCCCGAGAACCCGGGCAACCGTTCGCTGACCTACAACCGGCGTACCGAGATGCAGGTCAGCGGCAGCAAGCGCCTGAAGAAGGGCTTCAAGCTGCCGCTGATGAAGACCGGCTTCCAGAACGATACCACCGTCCGGCTGGAATACACGCGCTCCAACAACATGACCGTGAACAGCATCCGCGAATCGGTGCCCAATCCCGATGGTGAGGGCGATCCTGTGCAGATTCTGGTCTGGAACACGCCACAGACTCCCAGCAACTGGAAACTGCGCGCCAGCACCGACTTCGAGTTCTCGCGCAATGTGCGCGGGGGCGCCTGGTACGAGTTCGGTTCGCAGCGCTCGGGCACCGTGGCCGATCAGATGACCTACACCGAATTCGGAATGAACTGCACGATCCAGATCCGCAACGCACGCGGTGGTGGCTCGTCCAGCAGTTCGGGAGGACGCCGATGAGTCTCACACGCTGCCTGCTGGCCCTTGTTCTGGCCAGTGGCCTCACGGCGCAGGCCGAGTCCTTCTCGCGGGAACGCAGTTTCTCATTTCTGGAACAGCTCTGCGAGATCGGTCCGCGCTACCCGGGCGCACCCGGACACACCGCGGCCCGCGACTGGCTGCTGGCCACGTTGACGCCCCTGGGTGACGACGTGTTTCTGCAGAATTTCAGCCACCCTGTACGCGACGACCATCCGAAACGTGCCGAGGCAGGCCCCACCCTGAACCTGAGCAACATCGTCTGCCGCTTCCGGCCCGATGTACCGCGTCGTATACTGCTGACGGCCCACTGGGAGAGTCGTCCCTTCTGCGATCAGGAAAAGGACCCCGAGCTGGCGGCTCAGCCGCTGGTCGGCGCCAACGACAGCGCCAGCGGTGTGGCGATCCTGCTGGAACTGGCCACGCTCTGGAGCACGACTCCACCACCGATTGGAGTGGACATCGTGCTCGTGGATGGTGAAGACTGGGGCGAGGAGGGCGTGCTGGCCGATTACCTGCTGGGCTCGCGCCATCTGGCCCGCAACCTGCTGGTGCCCGCCCCGTTTCTGGCGGTGAATCTGGACATGCTGGGTGACACCGACCTGGACCTGCAGATCGAGCGCAACAGCTGGCAGGCCGCTCCGGACTGGGTGGACCTGATCTGGAACACGGCCGCCGATCTGGGCCACGACAACATTTTCCAGCGCCGGATGGGTCAGGCGATCCTCGATGATCATGTGCCGCTGATCCAGGCCGGCATTCCCGCAGTGAACCTGATCGATTTCACCTATCCGGCCTGGCACACCACGCGTGACACTCCCGCCCAGTGCAGCTCCGAGAGCCTGGGCATCATTGGAGATGTGCTGCTGGAAACCCTGCGCCAGCTCCCGTAGCCACGGCGCCCCACGCGCGACCCCGCGCCCCTTCCGGAATTGCCATGCACTATCGCCTGATCATTCAGTACAACGACTGGGCCAGCGAGCCCCTCAGCAACCATCTCTTCGAAGCCGGCGCCAGCGGTCTGGAAGAGGACAAGGACAAGCTGGAAGCCTGGTTTCCCGGCGAGACCGACATGGACCGTGTGCGGGCCGGTCTGGATGCCTTTCTGGAAAGCCTGGCCGAACTGACTCCGGACACGCTGCTGACCTGGAACCATCGCCTCGAATCCCGCGAAGACGAGGACTGGAACACCGAGTGGAAAAAGTACTGGGCCGCCCAGCCCATTGGCCAGCGGATCCTGATCTGCCCCACCTGGCTCGAGCCGGGGCCGGAGCACGCCGACCGCCTGCTGATTCGTCTGGACCCAGGCAGCGCTTTCGGCACCGGCACCCACGAGACCACCCGCCTGCTGCTGGAATGCCTGGAAGAGCTGGAGCTGGCGGGCCGCAATGTGCTGGACGCCGGCTGTGGCACGGGAGTGCTGGCGATTGCCGCGCTCAAACTGGGCGCCGGTTTTGCCTGGGGCATCGACATCGAGGACGAAGCCGTGCGCGCCTCGCGCGAGAACGCCGCCCAGAACGGATGCCGCGTATCCAGTCACTTCCAGCTGGGCAGCCCCGCCAGCCTGGACCGCAGTTTCCGCTTCGACATTCTGCTGGCCAACATCCAGCGCAGTGTGATCGAAGAGTTCTTCGCCGACTTCCTGCGCCTGCTGGTCCCCGGTGGCCGCTTGCTGGTGTCGGGCATCCTCTCCACGGAAGAGGAAGCGATTCACGCCCTGGCTCGGCAATGGCACACACCCGTGGACAGCGTGCATCGTCAGGGGGAATGGCTGGCCTTCACCTTCACCGCCCCCAGCGACCCGGAGACCCGGCCCCAGTAAGCAAGGGAGCCCCGTGATGACACCTCAGCTTGTCTGCAGCATCCATGATGGCTGGACCCAGGTTCTCAGTGCGGGCCCCGCTGAATCCGGCTCACTGGCCATCGTGTCTCACGACGTGCTCAACAACGATCTGGACCTGAGCCTGGCCCGCCACGGCCACCTGCGCCCCGAGGCCCGCGAGGCGGTGGAACTGCAGCTGCGCCCGCTGGCCCTGCGCCAGGCCAAGGGTGCGGGCCCGATTGATGTGCTGCTGTCGCCCAGCCTGGCCAACGACGACCCTGAGCACAAGGAACTTGAGCAGTGGGCGCGCCATCTGGGCAATACCATGGGCTACACGCTGCACCTGCCCTCCGTCGCGGATGAGGCGCGCCTGCTGCTGCGCGCGCATCGCGCCTGCTTTTCCCACGAGGAAACCTGCTACATGCTGCAGGTCGGTGGCTGGTCCAGCACTCTGGTGCGTGAACTGGGTCAGGGAGCCCAACACACCAGCCTGCCCTGGGGCTGCGAGCGCCCCGGTCTGTTCGAACGACGCGGCGAGCTGGCGCCCGAGGCCATGCCCGAAGTGGCCGACCTGCTGCGCGCCCACCTGAAGACCCTCGACCTCTGCGGCCAGCCCGCCTGGCTGCTGGGCCTGGTCGCAGCGCGTCTCACTTTCCTGGAAGAGCAGCGCCTCAGATCCACCATGCTGGACGCTGATGGCCTGACCGTGCTCCACGACTGGCTGGCGAACTTCGACGGAGAGGAACGTGACACATTGCCTCTTCTCGCCGGGCGTGGTCATTCAATCATCGACTCTCTGGCGATCGTGCGTCGCCTCTTCTCCGCAAGGGGTTTCCACCGTGTCCGCTTCTGCCCCTGGAACACTCCTCACGGCTTCCTGCTGGAAAAGCTGAAGATAGGCTGAGCACCAAAGTTCTGTCATCCCCGCGCAGGCGGGGACCCATTGCATGGCGCCCCGAGGTTACACCGCACCACCTCGAATGTCATCCCCGCGCAGGCGGGGACCTCGATGGGTTACACGGCAAACCATCTCATTTCTACTCAACACCCGTACCAGCCGCCCTTCGGCCGGCGTCGCTGTGCGTCAGACACTGTGCCGTGTCACGGCATGCCTCGCCGGTCGCCGGCAATACACTTCCCTGCGCGGGGGGCGTTCTCCTACCTTTTCTTCGCGAAGAAAATGTAGGTCCAAAAGAAGGCCCAGCAGGCCTCGCGCCGCGCAAACTTGGCCCGCGATGCGGTCCTTCGGGCCAAGCGCGGCGGCCCACGCTCATGCCCAACCGGTCCGTCTCGATGGTTCCGCCACCGGCGTCACCGATGTGGAAGAGGATTGAATCTTGGGGAAATCGACGGTGTCTCGCGGTGGGTGAGCATGCGGCTCGCCCATTCCCGTCATTCCCGTCATTCCCGCGAAGGCGGGAATCCCGATTGGTTACACCACAAGTTCATTCCCATTTGGAACCGCTGTGCGACTGACAGTGTGCATGTCACGGATACTGTCGCCGGTCGCCGGCAATACACTCCTCTGCGCGGGGGCCAACGTTCCCTGCCCATCCGTTCCGTCTCGATGGTTCCGCCACCGGCGTCACCGCTGCGGAAGGGGATTGATTCTTTGGGAATTCGCCGCTGTCTCGCGGTGGGTGATCTTGCGGCCAGCTCATCGCCTCCGCCCGTGGATTCCCCATGGGTTACGGATGTGTGATGCACCGTTCGGGGCTTGGTGGGGGACGGTGTGTGGTGTGATTGCCATGTGTTGGTTGACAAGTCCCATAAAACGACGTAGCCCGGATGAAGCGCAGCGTAACCGGGGCGCCATGCTATGGGAACACACACCCTTCTCCACCCGATTCATCCACGTCCGCCGTGGATTCCCCACGGGCTATGAATGTGTGATGCCCCGTTCGGGGCTTGGCAGTAGACCATTGCCTGGCGAGGCGAAGCCGTCATCCCTTCCCTCGCGCAGCGGGGGAAGGCACGCCGAAGGTGTGGTGGGATGGGGGCAGTGACATGGCAGACGATTGTGTGTGGATTGACGGGGGCGACACAACCCAAAGCGTCGCTTTGGGCTGAGGAAACAGTGCCCCTTCGGGGCGTCCTATTTCAGCAGCAGAATCTTCTGCGTTCGCGATTCCCCACCTGCGGTCAGCTCCACGATGTACACCCCGCTTGCCAGTTCGCTGGCATCGAATCTTACATGGTGCTCCCCCGCGCTCTCCATTTCGGAAACGAGTGTCCGCACCTTCTGCCCCAGCAAATTGTACACGGACAGCTCCACCTGCAGTGGGCGGTTGAGAACATAGCCCAGAGTGGTCACGGGATTGAAGGGATTGGGAAAGGCTGGGCGCAGCACGAAGGCCCCCGGTTGCGCCAAGGGTTCCGGGCGCGGTGCTCGCACGGCCACCAGATGTTCCAGAGTTCCCGCATGCGGTCCACCGGTGTAGCCGATGTCGTTGCGCGTGGTGCCCTGACTGGGCCAGAGGGCGAAGCCGGGGTTGTCGAGGTCTTCGATGTCGTTGTATACCAATGCCGGGTTGCCTGCGTCGATGGCCGGGGAGATTGGGGACAGCCAGGGGATACCCAGTTCCTCATCGAACAGGGGGTCGACTCCAACCTGATTGCCGATGCCTGGCACAGGCTCCTGAAGGATGTTGTACTCCCACGTCTGGGTGATGGGGTCATCCCACTCCAGCAACTGCTGGTAGGTATTGTTCCAGAACACGCAGTTGCGGACCCGAAGGGTGACACCTTCATAGAAATTGAACAAGTGCCGCATCCCGTCACAGCCGGTGGCCGTCACATTCTCGAACTCGATGGTTGGCGGAATCCCGAAGTACGCCGCACGCACATCCACGAACAACAGTGCCTGGTTGCTGCCCCATTGTTCCTGGGGGGTCAGGAAGTTGTCACTGGCATCCACATTCTCGATATGGATGTTCCGAAAGCTGTAGTAGGGTGCAGCCTGAGGGAGTTCATTTCTGCCCATCAGGAAACCGACCCTGCCCACATCCTTCAGCACCACATTCGATACCCATATCGAGTCCGATCCGACAACAAGGCCGCCATCATCTGCGTCTTCCACTCGGATGCTGTCCAGGTACAGGTGCGTCCCCGCAACGAAGACCAAGGTCGATCCGGGGCGCGCAAGGTCAATGGCTGCAACCGAATACACTTCGGGAACAGAGTTGGGCTGACGGCTGTGTTCCACTGAAATGTTTCGTGCAACAAGGATTCCATTGGCACCGGCCCACAATTCTCGCCCCCAATTGGAATGGTGAAATCTCCGATGGCGAATGGTCACTGTAGTCATCCAGGTCATCGACCCGGTTGTTCTCGAAGCGCATATTGGACAACGTGATGTTCTGGCCTTCTGCTCTGACCATCGCCCCCTGAACGTCATTGCCCCCATTACTGGCGACCTGGGGGTCCCCAGGCACGATCGACCGGTTGTCGTGGACGTAGACACTGTCCAGGTTCATGTTGACCGTCCAAAGCAGAGGTTCTGCGACGTGAGTCAGACTGTCCCCCGCAACATTGTTGTAGATGTTCACATTGCGCATGGATCCCGGTACATCCGAGCGGATCTGAACCGCAGGCGCGTCATCGATGTTGCGGAATCCATGGATCTTGACTCCATCGATATCCAGAGTCGTGGATTGGGAACGTATGCTGCTGGACAACGCCAATCTCTGATCACCGTAGTCCATGTTGCGGACTACGACAACCGAAGAGTCCACAACGTAGTGAATGGGCTGTATTACAAAAGCAGCACCGCGCAGACCTTCGGCGGCTGACGTTCGGATGTTCGTGAAGACCTGTCCGCTTTCATGGACAATGCTGGAACCTATTCCGGCCCCGTTTCCATCGCAATCCAACAGTGTGAGATCGTTCACGTACACGGAATCCATGAGAGAGCACGAGACGTGTATCGACCGGGAACTGTCGCCACCCCCATTGTAGAGAAACTTGTCAATGACCATCGTGGAAGCGCTGGTGCGAATGAAAAGGACCCCGGTAACGCCTCCGGTCGGCGCGTCGGTCGTATTGCTGTAGCACGCCACATTGCGCAGGAACAGACTGCCCGCAAGCCCTGCTATGCCACAAACGACTCCCTGATTGAGGACCGCTCCCCCTCGCGGTGCCCGATTTTCACGGAACACAGTATCCTTGATCTCGGCATTCGAGGGAGCATTGATCTGCAACGCTCCTCCCCGAAAACAATAGGCGGAGGAGTTGATGTCCTGCCCCTGGCCGTGCTGCAGGGTGAAACCGCAGAGGGTGAACCAGTTTCCTTCGCCGACGATGATGTCCAGAATCGTGCCTGCGTACTCTCCATCCAGAACCGTCTCGTTGATGTCCGTGGAATCCTGGCTGAACAGGTAGTTCGAGGCCAGAGTCAGAGTGTAGTCCGGGCTGGTGTACAGCCCCGTGTATGTACCCGGTGCCACCAGCACCGTGTCCCCGGGAGCGCTGGCGTCCATGGCACTCTGGATTTCGCCAAAGTCCAGAGGTACATGCAGAATGGCCGCGAGGCCAGGGCTGCAAAGCCCCAACCCCAACAGCAAACAGCAGGCGAGTTTCCTGATTCGGGTCATTTGATCAGCATCATCTTTCGGTCCTGGGTCTGGCATTGATACTCGGCTCGTGCCAGATACATGCCGCTGGCCAGCGCACTGCCATCAAAGAGGATCGAATGGACGCCTGCCTCAAGGCGACCGTCCACCAGCGTGGCCACCTGCTGGCCCTGCAGATTGAAAATGCGCAGTCGCACAACCGCAGTTTCGGGCACCGACAGTTCAATCCTCGTCGTGGGGTTGAAAGGATTGGGATACAGTCGCTGAATGGCGAAGGTCTGCGGTAGTGCCGCTGGTTCCAGCACTCCGGCATGTGTGCCCCGCTGGAATGCCAACAAGGTCTGGACTGCCTGCTGCTGCACGAGAGCGCGGGTATAGCGGGCATCCGGAGCGGCAGAGGATTGTCCGCCTTGAGCGGGATAGGTGGCGATCTCCGCCAGACTGAAGTGGATTTCATCAATGCACACATGATTGGTCTCGCCCACCAGCATGGCATTCAAGGCAGCGATTGCCAGGGTGCGGTCTCCCAGCAGGGCCTCGACACACCAGGCGCTGCAATCCTGCAACACGGCCTGGGTATGGAAGTTCACCCCCTCTGACAGATCGGCGGCTTCAAACAGATGGTCGCGCACCAGCGTGAAATGATCCGGGCCATAATTCTTGTCCTGGCCCAGGGCTTTCAAGCGCAGAGTCGCTTCATTGATTTCCTTCGCAGTGGGGTGCAAGATCACCAAGTAGTACCAATGCTCACGCGCACTGTCCAGATCCCCAGCCAGCTCAGCATCGATGCCCAGTTTCAGCAGTTCGAAAGCCGTGTAGGGTTCATAGGGGCAAGCCGGATTGCCCGGTGCAAAGTACTCCAGACAGGTCAGGAGATTCTCCTCGACTTCGGCCCACACGGGAATCAACCCAATGA
Organism: Candidatus Delongbacteria bacterium; assembly: GCA_020634015.1. Taxonomy (NCBI): domain Bacteria; phylum Candidatus Delongiibacteriota; species Candidatus Delongbacteria bacterium. The sequence goes on from JACKCN010000001.1 coordinate 1,044,770, forward strand.
CGTCGTCATTCACGGTTTCTTCGGTCAGCAACTCCGTACAGCTTGTACCCCAATAGTTTTCTCGCCAGATGCGATCTGGATTGGGACTGTGATCCCCTGTGAACGAAATGATAGGCTGCGTTGCATCAGCATCTGCGACGACAATGCTGTTGCGTCCGCAGTACATGTCCAGATCTCCGCTCTCAAGCGCGACGATCGGAGTATCAGTCTCGAAAGCTTCCGCATCCAGGTTTGCGTGGATCTCATTTCTGGCCTCCCCGCCCATATCCAGGCTTGAGGATGTCTGGATGTACGCCGTTGTCTTGCACTGCAGGAACCTGTTCCATTCCAGGCGCGCGACCGCGTGATAGAAGTCAGCCAAGGGCCCCACCTGATCTTCACTTCCTGTGAAGGTGTTGTTCACCAGATGATATGTTCCACTCGATGTGACATTGAACATCTTCAATGGTGAACGAAAATCACCCGTTGCGGGAACAGTGAATTCGCAACCTTCGATGGACATCTTTGAACTGTTGCAGGACAAACTTCCCGGGTTCAACAAAGGATCGACACCGAAACTCATGTTGCTGACTTGCCCTTCGCAGTTCCAGAACAGCAGATCACAATGGATTGGGGTCGAGCCGTTTGGCACAGTCAGATTCATGTAGTTCTGGAACTGATTGAGGTTGCCATCCAGAACAACGGGAAGCAACATCGACGCGAATTGCCCATTGAAGGACAGTGCGGAAGTCGCATTCGCATAGTCGATGGCTGGATAATTGAAGAGCACACCTTCCACATGCAACTCCGTTCCGGAAGCGGTCCCGGGTTTGAAGAGGATGGAAGCTGCGGATAATAGATCACGGCCTGGCCTGCCAACAACCGCCGTGCGCGGCCCCTGGGCGCTGCCCAATGTATACACCCCACTACCCACAACCGCGATGCTCAGTTGGACACCCGATGCTGCACGCAATGTTGCCCCAGGAGGGATTGCTGCATTGATGGTGCAGTTCGCGGTGATTTCGTAGTTGATGGCTTCCAGAGGATCCGAGATCGTTCCCGCAAGGGTCTGCACTGGCACGACAGGGCTCCACCCGATATCAGAACGTGTCAGATCGAAGTCCAGCGGAGCCGCTGTGTCTCCCATGTCCAGCAATGGACTGTCCCAGCGCAGGCGGAAGTCTCGTGCCACCGGGTTCACGAACACTGGCACACAGGACAGATTTCCGGGCCGGGAAGCCAACGGTTCCAGTACTCCCACCCAGTCGCCGCCCTCGTGGCCGTGAATGTTGGTATAGCTCACACGCAGGCTGTCCCTGTCTGGCATCTGCAGCGGACCAGCGCTGCTCGCACCGCGATTGTCGGACAAGTTGCACGCGCTCAATTCGAGCGTGTGCTCCAGAATCAGGTGGGCGCCCATGTATTCGGTGACCTCGTTGTCGGTGATGGTGCCGTGATTCACGCGTGTGGGCAGTGCACTGGCAATGACGGAACCCGTGCCTGCCCGGTTGCCCGCGAAGAGCACATTCTGGGCGTCCAGGCCGCCCGGGGCAAGGGCCGAGTCTCCGCGCGCCAGAGCCAGCGCACCACCTCTGGGCGCATGGTTGCCCAGGAACTGGCAGTCCTGCAGGGTCAGCGTGCCGCCGCGCGCGAAGAGCGCACCGCCGGCCTTGCGGGAGCGGCAGTGCTCAATGGTCACGGATTTCAGTGTGAGGCGGGAGTCCAGCGCTCGAATCGCCCCACCAACCTCCCGGTTGCGGGCTCCCGTCAGCAGCAGATTCTCCAGCACCACTCCCTGGTGGGCCGCATCCAGCCAGAGCATGCCGCGTCTCCCGCGGCCCTTCAGGCGTGTCACGCTGCCCTCGCCGCGCAAGGTCACGCCATCGGGCAGGCGCAATTGGGCCACACGATGAGTACCCGCGGCCAGCAGCAGGGTGTCGCCCGCTTGTGCGGCCTCCACGATGCGTGCCAGTTGCCTGCGGCTGCCCACCGGAACCCGCACGGTCGCCGCACCGGTTGGCTGGGCGGAGAGCCACAGCAGGGCAACGACCCCGATCTGGGTGAACATCCACGTGACTGACATGCGCTGACATCCGGTTTCGGAATTGCGATTGGAAGCAGCGCCCAAGCTGGCACTCGTCCGCCCCATGCGCAAGCAAGCTGTCGGGCATGGCGTTGGACCAGTCTCGCAGGATGGGCAAAGGCTGCAGGCCGTGCCCATCAATCCATGAACCGCGGCATGTGAGAGAGGTGACGGTCCCTTCGACCGACGCTTTGCTCCAGACCATGACGGTTTCATCGACCGCCACCACGACCGCCATGTCGTCGGACGAAACCGCGGACGAGGTAGTGGACGAGATGGTGGACGAGGCGGTGGACGAGGTGGTGGACGAGGTGGTGGACGAGGTGGTGGACGAGGTGGCGGACGAGATGGCGGACGAGGCGGTGGACGAGATGGTGGACGAGATGGCGGATGCGGTGGCGGTCGAGACGGTCGACGCCCCCTCGCACGAGGCGACGATCCCTTCGACCGTTCCCCCGTGGACCAATCTGCCGGTTCCATCAACCATCACCCTGATCATCCCTCCGCATGGTTCCGATTGTCCCGATTCATCCTCGCCCGCCCGTGGATTCCCCACGGGCTATGGATGTAGGATGCCCCGTTCGGGGCTTGGTGGGGGCGGGTGTACATTGTCA